>JABMRL010000063.1 GCA_013202615.1 Dehalococcoidia bacterium | reverse complement strand
AGGGCGATTCTGGGGAGGCTGAAATGACGGATAGACTGGGCGTTGTTGTCTCCGGCTCGCTGGAGAGCGGCGTTGAGGTAAAACTCGATGGGACGGTATCGGTGGAGGACATGGCGATGGGTCGCTACGTCACCATCGAAGGGCAGAGGCAGCGCTTTTTCGGCATGATAACCGATATCGAGCTGGGCGTCATTGACCCGCGATTTACGCTGACGCCGCCCGATGTCTCCGACCCCTTTGTTTCTGAAGTGCTCTCCGGCACGAGCACCTACGGCATCCTGCACGTACTGCCCATGCTCACCATCAGCAGCGACGTGGCGGACCTGATAGAAGGGCCGCAGCCGGTAAAGACGGTGCCCAGCCACTTCTCGGTGGTCAACCTGGCCTCGCAGGCGGATGTTGAGCTCGTCTTCGGCGGCGAGGACGAAAAGAGGTTTTACGTGGGAACGCCGCTCGATATGGAAACCAGGATATGCCTCGACCTGCCGGAACTGGTCAAGCGCTCCAACGGCATCTTCGGCAAGAGCGGCACGGGCAAGACGTTCCTCACTCGCATATTGCTCATCGGCATGCTGCAGAAAAGCGCCGCGGTGAACTTGATTTTCGATATGCACAACGAGTACGGCTGGGCGGGGACGAGTGAGGGGGGACGCTCCGTCAAAGGGTTGAAGCAGCTCTTCCCCTCGAAGGTGGCGGTGTTCACCCTTGATGAGGAAAGCTCGCGACGGAGAAAGGTGAGCACCGACTTTGTCGTCAGGATTGGCTATGATGAGATAGAGCCTGAGGACATGTCACTGCTGCGCCAGACCCTGAACCTCACCGAGCCGGCCGTGGAAGCCATTTACCAGCTGCGGCGGCGATTTGGCAAGAACTGGCTGCAGCAGGCCGCAGATTTGACTGATTCAGATGAGACCAGGCAGTTATTAAATGAGTTGGCTATCCACGAGAGCACCTTCCAGAATTTAAAGAGGGGGCTGGCCATGATAAGCCGCTTCCCTTTCATCGAGCCCCAGGCTCCGGATAACGCGGTCGCGCGCATTCTGGAATACCTTGACCGGGGCATAAACGTCGTCCTGGAGTTTGGCCGCTACACCGATATCACCGCCTACATTCTGGTGGCCAATCTGTTGACGCGGCGGATTCACTCCCAGTACCGCGACCGGATGGAGAAGGCGATGGGTGAGGAGACCACCAAGCCCAAGCCGCTGGTCATCACCATTGAGGAGGCACACCGTTTTCTAAACCCGGAGGTTGCCGCCAGGACCATTTTCGGCACCATCGCCCGTGAGATGAGAAAATACAATGTGACACTGCTGGTCATTGACCAGCGTCCCAGCGGCATAGACGCCGAGGTGATGTCGCAGATGGGTACCAAAATCACCTGCCTGCTCGACAACGAGCGGGATGTTGACAGTGTCCTCGCCGGCGTTTCCGGCAAAAGCGCTCTGAAATCGGTGCTCTCCCGGCTGGAGTCGAAGCAGCAGGCGCTCATTTTCGGGCATGCCGTGCCGATGCCGGTGGTCATCCAGACGAGGGAGTACGGCTCACCACAGTCTTATAAAGAACTTCTCACTGCCGGAAAGACCGAAGGCGGGAAACAGGCGGAAAAAGACATCGAAGAACTGTGGGGATGAGGGGCTGGTCCTCCACAGGAAACACAAACAATTAAGGTGCGTTATATCATGACACGTGCTAACTGGTTAGCTACTGGCGCCGGTATCATCCTGGGCCTTATTTTTCTGGCCGCCGGTCTGGGGAAACTGCTCAACCCGATGGAATCGTCTATCATTTTTGTTTTCCCGGATTTTTTACCAAACGCGGTGGACAAGTTCATCTACGAGTGGTTGCCCCGTATTGAGGTTTTGATTGGCGTGCTCCTCGTCACCGGTGTTATCGCCCGGCTGGTGGCTTCCTTTGCGCTGCCACTTACCGTTGGCCTGATTGCCAATAACACCATACTGCTCATTCAGGGACTTGGCGACAAACCCTGCAACTGTTTTGGAGCGGCGGAAAGATGGGTACAGTTAAGGCTGTCTATTGCCGGAGCACTGTATATCGATATTGTGATGCTTATCCTTGGCATCATGATTTTATTCTATTACCGGGGCAAATTTATCAGTATCAATCCCTGGTTCTTGAGGAGGAACTGAACTGCCGAAGCCAAAGGTCGGGCTGGCACTGGGGGGTGGTGCGGCGCGGGGAATAACGCACATCGGTGTACTGACCGTTCTGGAAAAAGAAGGCATTCCCGTTGACCTGATTGCCGGCACGAGCGTCGGGGCCGCGGTTGGTTCGCTCTATGCGCGGGGTAAAAACGCCGGCCTCATCAAAGAGAAAGTCATCGAACTTTCACAGCGCAGGCTGACCCAGTTCATCGACCCGGCCCTGCCCAGGACCGGGCTCATCAGGGGGAAGAAATTCAGCGACCTGCTGGCCTCGCTTCTCGACGGCAATATCAAATTCAGCGATTTGCTGATACCGTTCGCCTGCACCGCGACCGACATCGATACCGGGGAAGCGGTTGTGCTCGACCGAGGTTCCGTGGTAGAAGCGGTCAGGGCCAGCATTTCCCTGCCAGGAGTATTCACCGTGGTGAAGCGGAGAGGCAGAAATCTGGTGGATGGCGGCCTGACCAACCCGGTGCCGGTGAGCCTTGCCAGAGAAATGGGCGCTGATTTCATTATTGCGATCAATGTTATCCCCGGCGTGCTCGACCCGACACACCAATCGATTAAGAGAAGCACGAAGGGCACCAGGGAGCCAAACATCCTCCATGTCCTGGTTCAATCCATACACATCGGCACCTATTCGCTGGTGAGGTCGGGTTTGGAAAAAGCCGACGTCGTGATTGAACCGGACGTTGTGCATATCGGGGCGGGTGATTACAATCATGCCCGGGAGTTCATCAAACAGGGTGAACTGGCGGCACAAAACGCCATGCCTGAAATCAAAAGCAGGCTGGGAGCCTGAAGCCTGTGGAGTCTGATATTGCCTGAAGCTGAAGCCCCCTCCACGGAACGTCGCCAGTTTCTGGCCGCCTGGCGCTACCCGCAATTCCGCCTCCTTTTCATCTCGTCAATGGGTACTTTTATTGGCCGCTGGATGGAAACGGTGGTCGGTGCCTGGCTGGTTCTGGAGATGACGGATTCCCCTTTGATGGTTGGCCTGCTGGGGACCTGCCGCTTTGTTTCCATGCTGCTGGGCCCTTTCTGCGGTACCATCGCCGACCGATTTAACCGGCGTAAGATTCTTATCACCGTGCAGGTGGTTTACGCTTTCAGCGCCCTGATTATCATGGTGTTATTCCAGGCCTCACACCTTGAGGTATGGCATCTCTTTCTGTTCACCCTGGTAGGCGGCGTATCATATACCTTTGATTATTCCACCCGGCATGCCACTGCTGCCGATATCGTGAAAAGACACCACGTGGTCGCGGCCATCTCTCTCCTGTTTGTAGCGCAGGGCAGCACCACTATACTGGGGCCGCTTCTCGGCGGGAGCCTGCTCGAGGTTATCGGAGCCAGCGGTTGCTTTGCTTTGATTGCCGCCAGCTTCTGCCTGTCTTTCTTCTCTCTTTTGCCCATGAAAATCGAACCGCCACCCGGGCCGGTGGCCCGGGAATCAATGTGGCAGAGCCTGGTGGCGGGCTTCCGCTACCTGGGACAGGACCGGGCTCTTTCCGCACTGATACTGATTGCGGCTCTGGTGAACCTCTTCGTCTTCCCGTACTGGTTCACCCTGATTCCGGTATTTGCCCGGGACGTCCTGCATACCGAGGTGATTGGCTATAGCCTGCTCATGGCGGCGATTGGACTTGGTAATACGGTTGGTCCGTTCCTGATTGCCATAATGCCCGATTCGATACGTCGGGGAAGGCTGCTGGCGGCGGTAACCATTGCCTGGCCGACCATGCTGGTGCTCTTCGCCTTCTCGCGCCTCTTTCCCCTGTCTCTGGTTATTCTGGTTGTAGCCGGACTGAATCAGGGGATGTGCATGGCGCTCATTCAGTCACTGCTACTGATGTGGTCCACAGAGGAAATGCGGGGCAGGGTTTCCGGGGTACGTGCGTTTGCCGTTGGCACACTGCCACTGGGCAACCTGCTCACCGGCGCTGGTGCTGGCTTCTGGGGAGCACCAACCATGCTGCTGGTTAATTCGGCGGCGGCTATAGTAATCGCCATCATCCTTATCGCCTGGGCTTCGACACTGCGCAAGCGTTGATAAACACTGGAAAGGCTTTCCAATTGACGGGAAACGGCATATGATATATAATTATTATTGCAAATGATTTGCAATAGCATTAAGATATTAAGGGTGGCAGTGAAATGACAACGGGTAGCAGAAAACTGAACGGGGCCGGGAAGAGGTCTACTCGCCAGCGAGCCCTGATTATGGACATTATCCGTCGGGGGCAGGGGCATCTTGACGCCGATGAGATATTCCGCCGTGCCCGTGAAAAGGAACCGCGCCTCAGCCTCTCTACAGTCTATCGCACCCTGCAGATGATGAAGGAGCTGGACCTGATAGATGAGCTGCATTTTACTGAAAGCCATCATCATTATGAGGTAAAGCCGACCAGGGAACACCATCACCTGGTTTGCCTTGGCTGTGGGCGGGTTATTGAATTTGACTACCCATTGTCAAGCTATCTGAAAAAGGAAGTGCCGGAAGCAAAAGGCTTCGAAATTGAAGAAACGGAAATAAGCGTTGCCGGCTACTGCGCCCGTTGTCAGCGGGCCCGGCGGTAAGGGCGGCATGGCTCTGTAGAAAAGAGGATATATGGTCGAGAAGAGGCAGGTGAGTCTAAGGCAAATGTATTCCGGCCAGAGCGGCAGGGTGATGCAAATCGATGGGGGGATAGGAATGGTGAACCGCCTCAACGCTCTGGGTATCAGGCCGGGTAAAAAGATTACCAAGGTCAGTTCGATGATGATGCGGGGGCCGGTGACCGTGCAGCTGGGCGGTACCCGGCTGGCGATTGGTTTCGGCATGGCGAACAGGATTCTCGTTGAGATCGAGCAGTGATGGGGGAGAGGGAGAATGGCGTGTCACGGCACGGAAAAACGCGGTAAAAAGCGCCGGGGGGAGAAGGGCGGCCCGAAACAAATCCTCCTCATGGGCAACCCCAACGTCGGCAAGAGCGTCGTTTTTTCACGAATGACCGGCGTGCGGGTTATCGCCTCCAACTATCCCGGCACCACAGTTGGTTACACTCATGGACAGATGAAGGTCGGGGATGATACGGCGGAAGTGGTTGATGTGCCCGGAACCTACGGCCTGGAACCAACCTGTGAGGCGGAAGAAATTGCTTTGCGAATGCTCGCCACCGGCGATGTGGTCATCAATGTGGTTGATGCCACCAACCTGGAGAGAAACCTCAATCTGACGCTCCAGTTGCAGGAAAAAGGCGTTCCGATGGTCGTCGCCCTGAACATGTGGGACGACGTCGGCCACCGCGGCATAAGCATTGATTTAAAACGGCTTGAAGAGCTGCTCGGCGTCCCCGTTATCCCCACGGTGGCAATAACCGGACAGGGAATCAAGGAACTGGTAGAGAGCATTCCCGTAGCCAGCGTGCCAGGTTTACCGCCTCGCAGCCATGATGAGCGCTGGCAGGCGATTGGCAATATTGTGGAACACGTGCAGCATGTCACCCACCGTCACCATACATGGCTGGAGCGCCTGGAGGATGCCAGTGT
>JABMRL010000062.1 GCA_013202615.1 Dehalococcoidia bacterium | reverse complement strand
TCCCACCTTTGCTTTTGTCAATGAGTACAGAGGGAGACTTCCCGTATATCATGTCGACCTGTATCGTATCGACGATATTGAAAGCGGGTTGGAAATTGGAATGCTCGATTACCTGGCCCGGGCAAAGGCGGGCGTCATCGTGCTGGAGTGGGCGGAAAAAGTGCTGGCCCTTCTGCCGGAGGACTATCTGCAGGTGAAATTTGAAGTGCTGTCCTCGCAGAGACGAAGGCTGGAATTTGTCGTTTTTGGGGAGAGGTCGAGCGCTCTTATCAGGGGGTTGAAAAACTGATGCTGGTGCTCGGTATTGATACCTCGGGTTATGCCAATGCCATCGGTGTGGCCGACGGTGAGCGGGTTCTGGCCGACTTTATTTTTGAGACCAGAAACGAGTCGCTGGCTAAAATCATGCTTAATATAGACAGCGTGCTCAAGGACGCCGGAATTGGCCTTGGGGATATCGAAGGGTTCGGGGTCGGCCTCGGGCCGGGTTCCTGGACGGGCATAAGAATCGGGGTTACGGTGGGCAAGATGCTGGCCTACAGCACGGGCAAACCGGTTAAAGGTATCCCCACTCTGGAAGTGCTTGCCTATCAGGCCCGTGATTGCCATTCTCTTATCTGCCCGATTATTGATGCCGGTGCCGGAGGAACGATATATGCAGCGTTCTATCGCCGCGGTAATAATACAGTTCATCAGGCAGGCGATTACTACATTGGCGACCTTCCCGACCTGGCCGGGATGATTGCCGAGCCTGTGGTGCTGGTGGCCACCGATGTGTCAAAACACCAGGGCGTGATAGGTCAGTTGCTTAAATCGAATACTGTTGCCGCGCGGGAAAGCATGCCCGGTGGGGCAACGGTGGCATTGCTGGCGGCAGCCCGTCTCGAAAACGGAGAACCTGATGATACGCTGGCGCTGGCGCCTTTATATCTGAAAGAATCGACAGCGAGGGCTTTTGTGAACAAATATTCAAAGCGCGCTCAGGCGGCGCAGCAAGGGTAACTGAGATGCTGGTACTGGGTATAGAGACCTCCTGCGATGAAACATCGGCGGCGCTGGTGGCTGACGGCAAAACCGTGCTGTCCAATATCATCGCCAATCAGCTGGAACTGCACCGTAAATACGGCGGCGTTGTCCCGGAGATTGCCGCGCGGCGGCATACCGAGCTCATCGGCTACGTTATAAATGAGGCGCTTGATGCCGGAGGTAAAAGCCTGCGTGACGTGGAGGCGGTGGCGGTAACGGCAAAGCAGGGGCTGGTCGGCTCTCTACTGGTCGGGGCGGCGGCGGCAAAGACGCTCAGCTACTCGCTGCAGGTGCCACTGGTCGGGGTGCACCACATCGAGGGGCATATCTTTGCTAACCTGTTGAGCAACCCTGAAATCCCGCTGCCCCATGTCTGCTTAACGGTGTCCGGCGGCCATACCATGCTGGTCTACGTCCGGGACTACTGCCAGTATGAACTGCTCGGCGGCACGGTTGATGATGCTGCCGGGGAAGCTTTTGACAAGATTGCCAAGTTCCTCGACCTCGGTTTCCCCGGGGGGCCGGTTATCGACCGCCTGGCCACTCAGGGCGACAGGAAAGCCTTTGCTTTCCCGCGGCCTTTGTTGAAGGCGAAAGCGTTCTATTTCAGCTTCAGCGGCCTGAAAACGTCCGTAATCAACGCTTTCAAAGGCCAGCTTGCCAGCGGCGAAACGCTGCCTCTGGAGGACATTGCTGCCAGCTTTCAGGAAGCTGTCGTGGATGTTCTGCTGGCAAAGACATTGCGGGCCGCCAGGCAGTACGAGGTATCCACTATCGGTGTTACCGGCGGCGTCTCAGCCAACCGACGATTGAGAGAGGTGTTCGCGGATGCCGGTAACAGGGAGGGAATCGAGGTGTATTTCCCCGCCCTCTCGATGTGCACTGATAATGCGGCCATGATTGCGGCGGCGGGTCATGCCAGACTGATGCGGGGTCAGGCAAATGACCTGTCGCTTGATGTGATTCCCAACGTGCCACTTGAGGTGCAGCATGTCGGTTGAAATTGAGGAAATCAAAGCCGGGAAACCATCGGTGCGGGTGCTCCGAAAGGCGGCGCGTCTTATCCGCAAAGGCGCCGTTATCGTATGCCCGACAGATAGCGGGTATGCGCTGGCAGCCAATGCTCTTGATACCAGAGCCGTTGTCAAGGTCTTTAACTTAAAGGGACGCGCTTACTCCAACCCCATACACGTTGCGGTCAATTCGCTGGAAATGGCGGAAAGATATGCGCACATCAACCCGGAGGCGGAGCAGCTGGCACACAGCTTCCTGCCCGGGGCTCTGACAATGGTACTGTCGAAAAAAGAAATCGTTCCGTCTCTGCTGGTTGCCGGGCGTGATACAATCGGCATTAGAATACCTGATAACAGGGTGATACTGGATTTAGCCTCCATAACCGACCTGCCGATTACGGCGACGAGCGCCAATGTCAGCGGACAGCCGACGCCATACTCCGTACCGGAAGTGCTCAATCTGCTCGGCGAGGCGGTGGAACAGGTTGCCCTGATTCTGGACCAGGGTTCGATAGTGTCACGCGGGCTCTCCACGATTGTCGATTTGACCGTTAGCCCACCCCAGCTCCTGAGACAGGGGCTGGTCAGCTGGCTGGAGATACGGCAGGTTCTGCAAGCGCTTTAAAATTCAGGCTCGGGGGGACCCGACCCGTTGTACGTGCGCAGGTTTGACAAGCTAATTCGTTCTATGCTATTTTGAGGTACGGGCTGCTGCGTTTTTCTCGTGTATCTGGTCCGTGCGCAAGTGGCCGTTATTTTTTTACCGACCTGGAAGGGAGACTTCGACTTGAAAAGCGATGTTATCAAGAAAGGAATAGAAAGGGCGCCGCACCGCTCCCTGCTATACGCTCTGGGCTGCAATCGCTCGGAAATGGATAAACCGTTTGTCGGCGTAATCAACAGCTACAGCGAGATTGTTCCCGGCCATATCCACCTGCGTGACATCGCCCAGGCGGCGAAGGCGGGGGTACGAGAGGGAGGCGGTGTTCCCTTTGAGGTTAATACTATTGCCGTGTGTGATGGCATCGTTATGAACCATCCCGGGATGAAATACAGCCTGCCCAGTCGGGAACTGATTGCCGATTCCGTGGAAACGGTGGCCGAGGCACACGCCTTTGACGCCCTCGTTTTCATTCCGAACTGTGACAAGATAGTCCCCGGGATGCTCATGGCGGCAATGCGGTTGAACATTCCGTCCATCTTCATCAGCGGCGGGCCCATGCTGGCCAGTCGCTTCGGCAGCGCCGGCCCAAAGGTTGACCTCATCTCGGTATTCGAGGGAGTAGGCAAGGTCCTCAGCGGCAAGATGACCGAGGAAGAGCTGGAACAGATGGCGCAGGTCGCCTGCCCCGGCTGTGGCAGTTGCTCGGGCATGTTTACCGCCAATACCATGAACTGCCTGATTGAGGTCATAGGGATAGGCTTGCCGGGCAACGGCACAATCCCGGCGGTGGATGCCCGACGGCGTGGCCTGGCAAAAGATGCCGGGCGCGCGGTAATGAGGCTGCTGGCGGACGATGTCCGGCCCCGTGACTTCCTCAGCAAAGAATCCATCTACAATGCCCTGACTGTTGATATGGCACTTGGCGCCAGCACCAACTCGGTGCTGCATTTGATGGCTATTGCTCACGAGGCGGGCTCTGCCTTTCCACTGACGCTGGTCAATGAGATAAGCCAGAAGACGCCCTGCCTCTGCAAACTATCGCCGGCATATGTGGATAAAGATACCAAATATCACATTGAAGACCTGAACCATGCTGGCGGTATATCGGCGGTAATGAATGAAATAAAAGGACTGTTGAAGCTCGATTTGAAAACGGCGACCGGTAAAACACTGGCCGAGAATATTGCCGGCAGCCGGATTCTGGATAGTGATGTAATACGGTCGGTTGATAATGCCTTCGCGGCGACCGGCGG
>JABMRL010000061.1 GCA_013202615.1 Dehalococcoidia bacterium | reverse complement strand
GCGTTACCCGTATCATGAAGCCGTACAAGCTCGCTTCTCGCGAGGTCAAGGTTGAGGACAGCCTGGTGGATGTGGGTGGGGTGCAGGTTGGCGGTAAGCGTGTCGTGGTAATGGCCGGCCCCTGCGCGGTGGAGAATGAAAAGCAGCTTATGGAAGTAGCCAAAGCGGTCAAAGAAGCGGGGGCAGCGGTGCTGCGTGGCGGCGCCTATAAGCCGCGCACCTCGCCGTTTAGCTTTCAGGGCCTGGAGGAGGCGGGGCTGGAGCTGCTGGCTAAAGCTAGAAAGACCTTCAGTATGCCGGTGATAACCGAGGTGGTTGACCCGCATGACGTTGAGCTGGTAGTCAAATCGGCGGATATCCTTCAGGTTGGGGCCCGCAACATGCAGAATTTCGCCCTGCTAACCGAGGTGGGGAAGAGCAAACGCCCGGTCCTGCTGAAACGCGGCTTTTCCAGCACCGTCACGGAATGGCTGACCGCCGCTGACTATTTGCTGGCCGAGGGCAATAACCAGGTCATTCTCGGCGAGCGTGGTATCAGGACATTTGAAGACAGCGTCCGTTTTTCACTGGATATCTCTTCGATACCGGTGATAAAGAAGTCCAGCCACCTGCCACTGATTGTCGACCCCAGCCATGCTGCCGGGCACTACTCGCTGGTACCGGCAATCGCCAAAGCCGCGGTGGCGGCCGGCGCCGATGGCATCCTCATTGAAGTCCACCCCAACCCGAAGGAAGCGCTGGTGGACGGCCTGCAGTCGCTGACCATATCCGATTTCACCCGGCTGATGACAGAATTGAAAGCGATTGCCAAGTCGATTGGCAGAGATTTATAATCATAAACTGTTTATCCATGATGGAAAAAGTCATCGTATCCTGGAGCGGGGGTAAAGACAGCGCCCTCAGCCTTTATGAAATACAGCGAAGCGGCAGGTATCAAATGGCGTCTTTGCTTACCTCGATAAATGAGCACCACGACCGGGTAAGTATGCATGGTGTACGACGGGAAATGCTCGAACGGCAGGCGCAGGCGCTGGGCCTGCCCCTGATAAAGATACCGATACCCAGGGACTGTTCGGAAGAGGAATATGAATCCCGCCTGATGGATGTTCTCAATCGGGTGAAATCAGACGGCATCGAGCACGTGGTTTTCGGTGACATTTTTCTGGAGTGGATAAAAGAATACCGGGAAAAGAACCTGGCCAGAGTGGGAATGACGCCCATTCTGCCCATCTGGGGTCGTGATACCAGTGAGCTCGCGCAGTCGTTCATTGCCCTGGGTTTCAAAGCGGTTATCACCTGTGTCAATACCAAAGCGATGCCAAAGAGCTTTCTGGGCAGAGTATTCGACGAACGTTTGTTGGCTGAGCTTCCGCCCGGAGTTGACCCCTGTGGTGAAAACGGTGAGTTCCATTCCTTTGTTTTCGCCGGACCTATTTTCCAGGAGAGCATACCGTACACCCTGGGCAGGACTGTTTCCAGGGACTCCTACGGTTTTCGAGATGTATTACCAGGAGAGGGATAGCGCAAATGAAAAATGAGATAACGTTTGGTACGGACGGCTGGCGGGGCATTATCGCCCGTGATTTCACCTTTGACAACGTGCGGGTATGCGCGCAGGGGACGGCTGACTACCTGAAAAAATCGGGGATGAGCGCACAGGGATTGATTATTGGCTATGATACCCGCTTTGCTTCAGAGGACTTCGCCGCCGCTGCTGCCGAGGTGACCGCCGCGAACGGAATAAAGACCTATCTTTGTGATAAAGCGACTCCGACGCCCGTGGTCAGCTATGGCGTGCTGGCCAAAAAGGCAGCCGGTGCCATCATTATCACGGCGAGCCACAACCCGGGTGCCTGGAACGGCTTCAAATATAAGGACCAGCACGGGTCCAGCGCGCCGGATGATATTACCAATGAAATGATAAAAGCCATCGAACGGATACTGCCCAAGGGGCCGCCGGAACGGATACCGCTGGAAGAGGCGGTGGGGCAGGGGCTGGTGGAGCAAATTGACCTGGCACCGGTTTATATCAAGCAGGTTAATAAACTGGTTGACCTGCCCGCGATAAAGAAGGCAGGGTTTGACATAATAATAGACTCCATGTATGGTGCCGGGTTGGGTTACCTCAAGGAAATGCTGCAGGGCGGCAACAGCAGGGTGACCGAAATCAACGGCGAGCGCAACCCGCTTTTTCCCGGCATGGTCCGGCCCGAACCAATCGCACTCAATCTGAAAAGACTCTCATTGTTGGTGAAAGGGCAGGGGGCCAGCATCGGCCTGGCGACAGACGGCGATGCCGACCGTGTAGGCATAATCGATGAAAAGGGCAACTTTATCACCCCGCTTCAGACATTCGCCATGCTCTGCCTCTACGTTCTGGAAGTACGCGGGGAGCGCGGCCCGATGGTCAAGACCATCACCAGCTCAAGCATGCTCGACCGGCTGGGTGAACTGTACAGGGTGCCGGTATTTGAGACGACGGTGGGCTTCAAGTATGTGGCCCCGATTATGCGCGCCGAAGATGCGGTGATTGGTGGGGAGGAAAGCGGTGGGTACGGCTTCCGCGGGCACGTTGCCGAGCGCGACGGAATCCTGGCGGGTCTCTACTTTCTCGATTTCATGCTCAGGACGGGGAAAAAGCCGTCGGAGCTTCTGGACTACCTCTACAGCAAGGTGGGGCCGCACTATTACCAGCGTATAGATGCCGAGTTTCCAGCGGCAGAACGCCAGACGATTATCAAGCGACTGCGCGACAACCCTCCGGAATCAATCGAAAAGGTGAAGGTGGCTAAAATAGATACCGCCGACGGCTTCCGGTATATTCTGGAGGATAATAGCTGGCTGCTGGTCAGGTTTTCCGGCACGGAGCCGGTGCTCCGCATCTACGCGGAGAGCAGCTCTAACGCCAAAGTGAAAAAGCTGCTTGAATCAGGGAAGAAGCTGGCGGGTATGAAATAGACCCGCAATAGAAAATACGTCATATGCCAGCCGTGGTATAAACAGAGAGGGGCTTAAAACCCCTCTCATATTTATTGGTGCCGCTAACTTGCCGCTTAACGCTTGGTGTACTGAGGTGCTTTGCGTGCCCGCTTGAGACCGGGTTTTTTCCGCTCCTTCACCCGCGGGTCGCGGGTGAGCAGGCCGTTCTGGCGCAGGATGGGCTTGAGGTGTTCCTCCGCCGAAATAAGCGCGCGCGCAATGCCCAGTGAGATAGCACCGCTCTGGCCGGTGACGCCGCCTCCGTTCACCTTGACCATGGCATTGTATTTGCTCAGGCTTTCCGTGACCACAAGAGGTTGCAGTATCGCGCGGCGGTGTTCCAGGCTGGGGAACAGCTCTTCATAGGGCATGCCATTGATGATTATGGCGCCATTGCCCGGCATGATTCTTACCTGAGCTACCGATGACTTTCTCCGTCCGGTGCCGTGAAAATAGGACTGTTTCGTTGCCATTTAGCTTACCCTCTACTCTCCTGTCTTTGGCTCGGTGCCGGATGACTGTGCTACCTGCGCGAGGTGCGGGTGCGAATCGCCGGCATAAACCCTGAGTTTCTTCCGCATCTGGGCGCCCAGCCGTGTATGCGGCAGCATGCCTTTGACGGCGTGCT
Source organism: Dehalococcoidia bacterium (assembly GCA_013202615.1). Classification (GTDB taxonomy): domain Bacteria; phylum Chloroflexota; class Dehalococcoidia; order Dehalococcoidales; family RBG-16-60-22; genus E44-bin89. Next base: position 2,517 of record JABMRL010000061.1, on the reverse strand, counting down.
CAATAACTCGCGTTGGGTTATCCTGCATCATTTTTTCCAGAGATATGCTTTTAAATCCTCCGGGATAGTCGGAATGCCGGTAGTACTGCTTCTGCTTCAGCTTATTGCCTGTAACCTGTACTTTTTCGGCATTGATTACGACAACGTTGTCGCCGGTATCAAGGTTGGGACTGAAAGTGGGCTTGTGTTTGCCCATGAGCAGTGTGGCGGCTTCCGTGGCCAGCTTGCCCAGCGTCCTGCCGGAAGCATCAATCACGTGCCACTTTCGCTCAATGTCTTTGATTTTGGTGCTGTAGGTTTTCAATTGCACAGTTCCTCCCAGGAATGTGGATAGTTCACCTGCATCAGGCACAGCCCGTGCGCAGGGGCGGTTGGTCCTGCCATCCCGGGCGTCCTCGCTTCTAATATACTACGAAATTCGTCGGCTGTCATCTTTCCCAGGCCGACCCTGAGGAGCGCCCCAACGGTATTCCGCACCTGGTGGGGCAGAAATGAACCGGCGATGATACGAAAAGTAATCAGGTCGCCATTTTTAGTAACCTCGGCCTGCTGGACACGGCGCACCGTGCTTTTAATCCGGCTTTCCAGAGCCGTGGCGAATGAGGCGAAATCATGCTCACCGATGAGGTGCTGACAGGCTTCATTCATCGCCGCCACGTCCAGCCTGCCCGGAACATGATGGGCAAAGCGGTGCCGAATAGGGGAGCGGGCGGTCCGGTTCAGTATAAGATAGTGATACTCACGGCTCACCGCATTGCGGCGGACGTTGACAGTATCGCTGACTCTAAAAGCAGCGCTCACGGCGATATCGTCAGGCAGATAGTGATTCAAGCCGCCGATGAAAGCACGTTCCGGCAGCGCTGACGTCGTGCGGAGGCTGACCACCTGCTCCTGGGCATGTACTCCGGTGTCGGTGCGACTGGCGGCCAGCACGCGGACTTTTCCCCCGGTCAGTTTCAGCAAGGCCGCCTCAACCTCACCCTGAACTGTGGGCTGGCTGGCCTGCAGCTGAAAGCCGTGATAATTTGTGCCATCATATTCCATAATCAGTACCATCTTTGTGTGCTCTGCCAAGCTGACAACCTCTCATTGCCATAATAGTTATGGTGGTTACTCGACCAGTGAAAGCTGCACCATGGGTGCTCCGTCACCAAGTCTGGGGCCCAGTTTGACGATGCGGGTGTAACCACCGGGTCGCTCGGCGTATCGTGCGGCCAGTTCGGAAAAAACCTTGTCCGCCACATTCTTGTCATAGATAAATGTCAGTGCCTGGCGAAATGAACTCAAGCTGCTTTTCTTGCCCAGGGTAATCATCTTTTCGGCAAGTCCGCGTACTTCCTTCGCCTTGATCTCGGTAGTAACGATTTTCTCATATCTGAGCAGGTCGGTCACGAGATTGCGGTACAATGCCCTGCGGTGACTGGTTGTCCTGCCCAGTTTTTTCCCAGCTACGTTATGCCTCATCTTCTGCTTCTCCGGATTGCGGTTCGTCTTCTTCTGGTATGCCTGTTGTCGTGTCGGTCTCTTCCGATGATGCTTCCCCTGGCGCCATTTCTTCTATGGTTCCAGCCTGTGGCGAGAGGGACAGCCCCAGTTCCTGCAGCTTGTCCGCTATCTCATGAAACGATTTCTGTCCGAAGTTGCGCAGCTGAAGAAGGTCCTTTGATTTTTTGCTGATGAGTTCACCGACCGTGGCAACGCCGCCCCGTCTGAGGCAATTCATCGTACGCACCGAGAGGTCCAGCTGCTCAACAGGCATATTGTATTTCTCATCGGGTATTGAGAGGCGAATGAGCTGCTCTTCAGCTTTCATCTGAGACACCTTGACGTAATCAACGAATGGGTTAAGCTGCTCGGCCAGGATGCCGGCAGCGCGGCTGATGGCGTCAACGGGAGTTGTCGTGCCATCGGTCCATACTTCCAGAACCAGGCGCTCGTGGCTGGTCTCGCGCCCCACGTGAACTGGCTTAATGGAGAAGTTAACCTTGCGTGTTGGGGAGAAGATGGCATCAACAGGTATTGTCCCCACCGGCATGGCGTCATTTGACTCGGCGGTTCGGTAGCCCTCGCCTAGTTCAATGTCGAACTCCACATAAAGCTTGGCTTCTGGCGAATCAAGCGTGACCAGATTAAGCTCCGGGTTGGTAATTTCAAAGTCGGTTGATGGCTTGATATCGGCGGCGCTAACCGGCCCCTCGCCCTGCGTATCCAGGACCAGTTTTCCGGGCTGGCCGGAAAGCGGCTTTATCCGTATCGCCTTTACGTTGAGTAAAAAATCGGTGACATCTTCTTTGGCGTGAGGAATGGTGGTGAATTCATGACTGATGCCTTCAATCCTGACCTGCGTTACCGCTGCACCGGGGAGATAGCCCAGCAACACCCGGCGCAGGGCATTGCCAAGCGTGACACCGAAGCCGCGTTCCATCGGCTCGGCGGTGAACCGGCCGAAGTTTTCCTCACTCTCTATACAATCGATTTTCGGTATAATTAGACGAGACAAAAGTCTCTACCTCCTTG
>JABMRL010000060.1 GCA_013202615.1 Dehalococcoidia bacterium | reverse complement strand
CATCATTGATTAGCATGGTTTCCACGCCCGTTTTTTCCCTGATGATATCTCTCAATGGGACATCCTTCCATCCGGGTAAATGCGGCGAAGTAAAAACGACACCTGTTTTAGGGTTGGAAAGGCCGGGAGCACCGAGACAAACAGCCTCAAGTTCAGCAGTGGTCATGCCAGCCTGGCTGAGAGCTCTCTGGGTGGATTCCAGAATGGCTCGGATAACCGCTTCAGGGCCTTTAGCCGCGGGCGTGATACTGTGGTCGCGTGCCAGTATATCACCTTTGCTATTGACCACCGCGGTCAGTATCTTGCTGCCGCCCAGGTCAACGCTGAGCACCAGTGGATTTTCGGGCATCGGTTTTCCTCTGCTCCCCTTTTGCTTCGGCGATATAGGCGACCGCCGGTATCTTTACTCTCTTAATTTTCAGTCATAACGTTAATTATGTCAATCTTGTCCAGGAGGTATTAAAATTTAAATATTTCAGGCAAGCTTACCGTTGTAAAATTGGTCGGATTATGCTATTAATAATTGACTAAAGCCGCGATGGAGGAGTCCTATGTCGAGACTGCTTATTATTTCCAATCGTTTGCCCCTGAATGTTGAGCGAAAAGACGGTGAATTGCACTTTCAGCCCAGTCTCGGTGGCCTGGCGACGGCACTGGGGGCCTTCTACAAATCACGACCCAGTCTCTGGATTGGGTGGCCGGGCATAGAACAGGAGAAGCTTAAGAAAGGTGAGGAGAAGGAGATTGAGGCCAAGCTGGCGGAGGAGCGGTGCTATCCGGTGTTTCTCTCGGAAAAAGATGTGGACGATTTTTACTTCGGGTTCTGTAACCAGACGATATGGCCTCTCTTTCACTATTTCCCGCACTTCGTGGAATATGACCCCAACCTGTGGCAGGCGTATCAGCGGGTCAATGAGATTTTTGCCGATGCCATCGTTAAAGTGGCCAAAAAAGATGACATTTTCTGGGTACAGGACTATCATTTCATGCTCCTGCCCAGGCTGATACGGGACCGCCTGCCGAAGGCAACCATCGGCTTTTTCCTCCATATCCCATTCCCGTCCTACGAAGTCTACCGCCTGCTGCCCTGGCGTCAGGAAATACTGGAGGGGTTGCTCGGTGCCAACCTGGTCGGCTTTCATACCCATGATTATGTATGGAATTTCCTGGACAGCAATCGAAACCTGCTGGGCTATGGCGGTTCCATGGGCTGGGTAACGACTCCCGACCACGTGTCCAAGGCGGACGTTTTCCCCATCGGCATCGGCTACGAGCACTACTCCAGTATTGCGAAGAGTCCGGAAGTGGATGCGGAGGTAAAAAAATTCAAGGAGAAACTGGGCGACCGGAAAGTGATTGTTTCGGTGGACCGCCTGGACTACAGCAAAGGTATCCCTAATCGACTTGAAGCGTACGGCCTCTTTCTGGAAAAACATCCTGAATATCGGGAGAAAGTGGTGTTCATCCTTGTCATAGGTCCCTCTCGCATCAAGGTACAGCGATATGCCGATTTGAAGCAGCAGATAGAAGAGATGGTGGGCACCATAAACGGCAGGTTCGGCACCATTGGCTGGGTGCCTGTCGAGTACCTGTACAGCCCTATCCCCTATCACGCTCTACTTGGCCTCTACAAGATGGCGGATGTATGTCCCATCACCCCGCTGCGTGACGGGATGAACCTCGTGGCGAAGGAATACCTGGCCACCAAAATAGACGGTAAGGGCGTTCTAATCCTCAGTGAAATGACTGGCGCCGCCCGTGAACTGGGAGACGCCATCATCATCAACCCGAATAACATCGAGGAAATCGCGCAGGCTTTTGCCGATGCCCTGGCGATGCCGGAAAAAGAACAGATTGAGCGCAACCGGGCAATGCAGGAGCGCATCAAACTTTATGACATCAGCCGATGGGCCAAAGACTTCATTGATAAGCTGTATGAGGCGGAAAAGATTGAGCTTGGCAATGTACCGGAACCGATGCCCGATACGGCGAAGAATGAACTATCCGGTCAGTTCCAGAAGGCACAGAAGCGGCTGCTGCTGCTGGACTACGATGGTACGCTGGTGCCTTTCGCCAAAACGCCGGAAGAGGCGAAACCAGACGCGGAGCTGCTGAAGCTGCTGGCAGAGCTGGATAACGATGTCAGGACTGAGGTCGTGCTCATCAGCGGACGTGATAAAAACACGCTGGAGCAGTGGTTTGGCAGCCTGAAGATGGCTATGGTGGCGGAGCACGGCGTATGGATGAAAGCCAAAGGCGGCGACTGGGAGATGATGGCTGGCCTTTCGGATAAATGGAAAGATGAGGTTCGCTTTATCCTGAAGCTGGCGGTGGACCGGATTGCAGGGTCGCTTATTGAGGAAAAGGACTACTCCATGGCATGGCATTACCGTAATGCCGACCCGAGAATAACCGAGCGGCATATCAGGGAGATAGTGAACGACCTTCTCAATTTGACGGCCAATTCCAATCTGAAAGTGCTGGAGGGAAGCAAGGTGGTTGAGGTGAAAAATGCCAGCCTGAATAAAGGTTCGACCGCGCAGCAGTGGCTTTCCAGGCAGAACTGGGGCTTCGTTCTCGCCATCGGTGATGATGTTACTGACGAAGACCTGTTCCAGGCCCTGCCGGCAAGTGCCTGGTCCATCAAAGTCAGACCCGGCGTTTCAGCGGCCAAATTCAGCCTCGATTCACCGGATGATGTACGTGCCCTGCTGAAGGAATTAATGGTAAAATAGCAATATGAAAATAGCTTTGGTCTCTCCCTACGATTTCGCCTACCCCGGGGGTGTTTGTAACCATATCGCCAACCTGGAAGGGCAACTGACCAGAATGGGGCATGAGGTGAAAATCATTGCCCCCGCCTCGAAGGCGGTCTCTTCCCTGGGCGAGCGTTTAATACCGGTCGGCAAGCCCAGGCCGATTCCGGTCAGCGGCTCCGTTGCCCGGATTACCCTGTCACCGTGGCTGTCATCGCGGATAAAGACTGTACTGGAACGTGAAAAATTCGAAATCGCCCACCTCCACGAACCCCTGATGCCGATGCTCTGCACCACCGTGCTGCGCCTTTCCAATACTCCGACTGTGGGCACCTTTCATGCTTCAGGTGGCAGGCCCTGGTACAACTTTGGTACGCCTTTGGGCAAATTGGTTTTAAAGAAGTGGTTCCGTAAACTGGACTATAAAATCGCCGTCTCCACACCAGCTATGGAATTCGTAAACAAGTACTTCCCTGACGAATACGACATCATACCCAATGGGGTCGATACGGACCATTTCCGACCCGATGTCGAGCCGCTTGAGGAGTATCTCGACGGGAAGCTGAATATAATGTTTGTCGGGCGCCTGGAGAAACGTAAGGGCCTCGATTACCTGCTCGAGGCCTACCGGCAGGTCAAACGTGTCATCCCCGAATCGCGACTCATCGTCGTTGGACCGGGTATACGGCTCAGAAAAAAGTACGAAAAACGGGCGGCTAGAGCCGGCATAGAAGACGTCACTTTTATTGGCTTCGCCACCTATGATGACCTGCCCAGATATTATAAGACCGCAGATATCGTCTGCTGCCCGGCCACTGGCTGGGAGAGCTTTGGCATCGTCCTGATTGAAGCGATGGCGGTGGGCACACCAGTAGTTGCCTCGGATATACCCGGGTACGCCAGCGTGCTGACCCACGATGCTGAAGGGCTGCTTGTGCCGCCGAAGAATGCTTCCAAGCTGGCTGAAGCGCTACTGTCCCTGGCTAATGATAAAGCCGTGCGACAGCAAATGGGCCAAAAGGGAATTGTCACCGCCCGGCAATATAGCTGGGAAAGCGTGGCAAAGCGAGTCCTGGACTGTTACCACAAAGTACTTGGCTAGTACCTTGGAATAACAACCCAGCCTTTCTTTTACCGTTATCCCGGCGAATGGCGATTCAGAAGTGACTTTCGCGTTGTCAGGGAACAAATGGAAAAACAAAACGGGCTCCACCTGCTATGAAGTCCGTTTCTATCTAAAACTTTATCCTAGCCGAGGATTTTCATTGCCTCTTCGCGGTAAGCTTCCATCAGATACGGGATTCCGGTCACTCTGGCGCACTCCTCGGTAAGAGACATGAGTTCGCGGCGAGTGATTGCCGGCAGACTGAAGCACCTTGCCCCGGCCATTAACTGCTGCAGGCCAACCCGCAATTTCTCACAGTAACTGTATATGCCCACCGCCCCCAGTGGTATATTTTTCATTTCTTTGGCACCAACGATGTCCATCACATCTTCGTAATTGACGAAGATTTCCTCCGGCGTGGAGCCAAACTGGCTTACAGTGTTGGGCAATTTGCCTTCTTTAAGCCAGTGGGCGATGTTCTTGCCGACCATGCCCGGTATCATCATTGCCCGCCCGATACATATTGCTTTCACAAACGGTGAACCGAGAGCAAGCGCCTTGAAGACGCCGTCCTCACTGCTAAAGCCGCCGGCGAAAGCAATGTCGGGCACGCGCTGCCCTTTATCAGTCAGCTTCTGACAGAAATCGTAAGCGGCGGCATGAAGGTACAGGCTTGGGATTCCCCATTCCTCCATCATGCGCCAGGGGCTCATGCCAGTACCGCCGGACGAGCCGTCAATGGTGAGCAGGTCAATCTTTGCGTTGGCACCCCACTTTATGGCCATAGCCAGTTCACGCAGGCTGTAGGCGCCGGTCTTCAGCGTAATGCGCTTGAAACCCAGCTTCCTCAGGCGCTCTACTTCAGCGTAAAAACCTTCTTCGTCAACAAAGCCGAGCCGACTGTGGCGTTCGAATTCTTTGAGTGCGCCGTCTTTGTAAGCCGCCTGGGTGACCGGGCTTGAGGGGTCGGGAGTTACGATATAACCGCGATTTTGCAACTCCTGCGCTCGCTCCAGGCTGTCTACCTTGATTTCACCGCCAATGCACTTCGCGCCCTGTCCCCACTTCAACTCGATGGTCTCCAGCCCATGCTTTTTATTTACGTATTCCGCAACACCAAGCCTGGTGTCCTCCACGTTCATCTGGACCAGTATTTCACCGTACCCCTGATGGTAGCGGCGGTAGATTTCAATGCGGCGGTCCATATCCGGCGCCGAAGTCACCTTGCCGTCTGAATCGAGCTCTAGTTCCGGGTCAATACCACAAACGTTTTCACCGCAGACCAGTGTAACGCCACTGATAGCAGCCCCGATGGCGAAATGTTCCCAGTTCTTGCGGGCAATCTCGGTGGAACCGAGCGCACCGGTAAAGGCCGGCAGCTTCATTTTGACTTTGATGTCCCAGCCATATTCTGTCTCCGTGTTTACCGCCGGAAAGATGGCGGTATCCGGATTGCCTTCAACGCCTGAAGGCAGCCCGTTGGCACCCAGGGCATATCCCTGAATGTTGAGGTGAGAGTAATCTACCGGGTATTCTTTATCGCTACCGGCGGTAATGTCGCCAAAGGGTCCGGGATAAATCAACTCCCTGCCCCGAAAGGTTGCCCTGAATACCTCGCAGTTTCCCGTGCAGCCATCAATACATCGGCTACAGATGCCGCTCGCCGGAGCAACGTTTCGAGAGCGGTTTGCCGACCTGGTAGCATCGTTTGCATTTGGTCTTTGCAGGTTCATCTTGGTAACTCCTTTATTGATTTTTTATAACTTAACCGGTATTCCTTTATCGTGGAGATACTGTTTAGCTTCCGGTATGGTTATCTCGCCAAAGTGAAAGATTGAGGCTGCCAGCACCGAAGCTGCCTTACCGATGGTCACCGCCTCATACAGATGTTCCAGCGTTCCGGCACCTCCTGATGCCGTAACCGGTATGGCGACGGCCTCGGCAACTGCTTTGGTCATCTCGAGGTCATAGCCTTCTCTGGTGCCGTCGGCATCTTTGCTGGTGAGCAGGATTTCCCCGGCGCCCAGTTCTTCCACTTTTTTTGCCCAGGTTACGATATCGATTCCCGTAGCCTCACTGCCGCTTTTAACGACGACTTCCAGTCGGGGCATGTTGCTGCCGACAGCGTTTTTGCGGCCGTCGATGGCTACCACCAGTTTGTCTCCGCCAAATTCAACCGCAGCCTGTTTGATAAGTTCCGGGTTTTTCACTGCCGCCGTGTTGATTGAGACCTTGGCAACCCCGAGCTCAAATAATTCTTTCATGTCCTGGACATTCCTGATGCCGCCGCCAACAGCGAAAGGTATGGTCACCCTATCGGCTACTTTCTTTACCCATTCCCGCATGGTGCCGCGGCTCTCCACCGTAGCCATGATGTCCAGAAATACCAGTTCATCAGCCCCGGCAAGGCAATATGCCTCAGCGGCTTCCACCGGGTCGCGGGCATCGCGCAGGTTGACAAAATTTACCCCTTTGACTACCCTTCCCTCCTTGACATCAAGGCAGGGTACGATTTTCACTGATTTCATTCTTTACCTCTTAATTTAAAGATGGCAAACGGCAACCGCTTTCCGCCCTGGTTACCTTGCCATTGTAGCAGCTTTTAATAATTATTGTCAACAGTAACGTCAATTAAAATAGAGAATCAGCTAAAGATGCGGCGACATGGGGCTATGAGACAGTGCTTCCCGTGAAGGGTGATGACATCATCAATAAAGCGAGAGATGGCTTTTACGATGCTGAATGTGGCGTTATAGGTCAGGATACTGTGTTGGTCCCTGGCGGGAAATGGTCGGGGTGAGAGGATTTGAACCTCCGACCTCATGGTCCCAAACCATGCGCGCTAACCGGACTGCGCCACACCCCGCCATTACAATATTACCATAATGGTTATTATGAGGAAGCTTCCCCGCCCGACTTGCCGGACAGCTCTACCAGCTTGTTATATTCCCGGGTTACTCTCTCCTGTATCTCTTTAATGGTATTCTCCGTCAGATGGCGGAACCTGCCCTGCGTCTTGAGGTAATTTTCCACCGGTTCCAGCTTGGTCAGGCTCAGGCTCAGCTTGTACTGGCCGTTTTCAACCTCGTACAGCGGGAAGATTCCGGTCCTTATCGCCAATCGCCCGACCTTGATGGCATCGTCAGTTGGGCAACGCCAGCCGGTGGGGCAGACAGACAGTATGTGTATATAAGCTGGACCGGGGGTTTCCACCGCCTTGGTAACCTTTTTCATCAGGTCGCGGTGGTAGCTGGGACAGGCTGTGGCCACATACGGTATGTCATGAGCCGCCGCAATCGCGGGCATGTTCTTCTTCCAGGTTGTCTGTCCCAGGCTTTCTTTGCCAGCCGGTGAAGTGGTTGTCGAAGCTCCATAAGGCGTGGCCGAAGACCTCTGGATGCCGGTATTCATGTACGCTTCGTTATCCAGGCAGATATAGACGAAGTCGTGTCCCCTCTCCAGTGCTCCAGAAAGGGCTTGCAGGCCGATATCGCTGGTGCCGCCATCCCCGGCAAAAGCCACGATTTTTGTGTTGCGCTTCGGGATTTTACCCTTCTTCTCCATTGCTTTCAGACCGGCTTCAGCTCCGGAGGCTACCGCGGCGGCGTTTTCAAACAGGGTATGTATCCAGGGAATGCGCCAGGAGGTATAAGGGAACGGTGAGGCTACTACCTCCATGCAGCCGGTTGCGTTCACGATAATCGCGTTATTGCCAATGGCTTTAGCCGCCAGCCTGACCGCCAGTGCTTCACCGCAGCCGCTACAGGCACGGTGACCGGGGGCAAAGGGCTCCAACTCGGTGATTTTGCCGGGTCCGTGTACTGCTGTTGCCATCTTTATTCCCTCACTCCATAGATTTCAAACTCTCGTTCGCTTCCCGTCCGGGCGATTTCGATACCGCGGTTTATCATTTCCTCGAAACCGGCCATGGAAATATCCCTGCCGCCCAGGCCGCCTACGAAGCCTATGACTTGCGGTCGCTTCTCTTCCGCGTAAAGGGCTGCCTTTATCTCGGAGCAGACCGGCCCGCCCGGGCCGCCAAAGGAAACGGCTCTATCCAGCACGATTAGCACATCGATGTCTTTTACTGCTTTACGGAGTTCTTCGTACGGGAACGGGCGCCACAGTCGCAGCTTGAGCAGGCCAATTTCTTTACCGTCACCTCTCATTTTGTCCACAGCTACCATTGCCGTTTCGCTGTAGCTGCCCATCGTCAGCAGCAGGACTTTGGCGCCATCGGTCCGGTATTGCTCTATCGGTGAATAGGTACGACCGAAGACTTTGCCGAACTCCTGCCAGGATTCCAGCACGACATCCTTTGCCTTTTCCAGGTTTATTTCCTGTGCCCACTTTACCTCGGTGTAGATGAAAGGCGAGCCCAGGGCGCCCATTGTGACCGGCTTCTCCGGGTCCAGTGGTAGCGGGTATTTAAAAGGTGGCAGGAACCGCTCCACATCTTTTTTCTCCGGCAGCTCAATCGGTTCAATAACGTGGGTCAGGGCAAACCCGTCAAGGTGAACCATTACCGGCAGCAAAACCCTCTTATCCTCGCCGATGCGGAAACCGCAGATGACGTTATCGACCGCTTCCTGCCCGTTTTCCACGAATATCTGAATCCAGCCGGTGTCTCGAACCGCCATGGCATCGGAGTGGTCGCCCCAGATGCTTATGGGTGCGGAGAGGGCGCGATTGGCCACCGTCATGACCATAGGATACCTCATCGCCGAGGCCACGTAGAGAACTTCATGCATAAGTTCCAGCCCCTGGGCGGCGGTGGCGGTAAAAGTCCTGGCGCCCACGGCTGAAGCGCCAACACAGGCACTCATCGCCGAATGCTCTGATTCCACCGGAATATAGGCGGCATTTAATTCACCGTTAGCGACCAGCTCTGCCAGATGCTCCACGATATGTGTCTGAGGGGTAATCGGATAAGCGGACACGACATCAACATCGGACAGCATGGCGGCGTCAGCAACGGCGACCGATACTTCCAGACCTTCCCTTTTCGCCATTATTTAGCCTCCTCGACCATGATGATTGCATCCTTGGGGCATTCCGTGGCGCAAATCCCACAGCCTTTGCAATAGAACAAATCGGGCTCAAAATAACCGTCCGAGTTCTTGGCGATACATCCCTCGGGACAGTAAAAATAACAGAGGGTGCATTTATTGCACTTATTAAGGTCAACTACAGGGCGGCGCGACTTCCAGTCACCGGTTCTGATTTCAACGGAATTGCCCGGTTCGGTTATGAAACAGCCGATTTCTATTTCTTTCCAGCCTAGTTCGCCCTTGGCGACTGGCTTTTCCTTTGTTTTTGCCTTGGCCATTTTCAGCTACTCTCCTATTTTCGTTTCCTTAACTGCACGTTCCATCGCCTTGAAATTGCGTTCTCCCAGACGACCAAAGCGTTTCTCCAGCGGTTCCCTCAATGATTCCGGAGAAATAACGCCGGTCGCTTTTATCATGGCCCCGATCATCGTTGTGTTGACGATATTGACCCCCAGTGTCTCCTGAGCTATCGTATCGGCATCCACTAGGGCCAGCCTGGCATCGATGCCGAAATCTTTTTTTACCTGTTCCGCGGTTTTTCTGGTGTTGATGATGACCGTGCCGCCTTCTTTCAGGCCAGAGGTTGCATCCAGAATTGATAGAAGGCTGGGGTCCAGAATCAAGACTACGTCAGGCTGGTCTACCTCCGACCTGCTCCGGATGGGTTCATCCGGGTTGATTCGATTAAAGGCCAGAACCGGGGCTCCCCGCCTTTCCGGGGAGAAACTGGGGAATGCCTGAGCGTACTTGCCCTCGCTGATGGCCGCCTGGGCTACCAGTTCCGCCGAGGTGACCGCTCCCTGGCCTCCACGACCGTGCCATCTGATTTCGGTGAGTTTACTATTCGTCATCGCACTCTCCTAACTGCATTAAAGCGCCCCTGGGGCGACTTGAACGCCCGCCCCCAGCTCCGGAGGCTGGTGCTCTGTCCAACTGAGCTACAGGGGCATGCTAACATTATATTACCGGGGGTGATTGAAGGGCAAGGTAAGAAAAAAACGTTCGAAACGGGGTAATCTGGCTTATCTGATGTGAGCGGTTCCCAATCGACAATATCACTTACTCCAAGAGCCGAACTATTATAACCACAATGGTTTAATAACGCAAGTATTGACATTTAGGCTCGGTGTCAATAAAGTGAAACTGGCAAAGGAGATGCTTGTTGGTCTGGGTTAAATTTATCGTCTGCGTCGTTATCATCTT
>JABMRL010000059.1 GCA_013202615.1 Dehalococcoidia bacterium | reverse complement strand
TCCCACATCTGTTTTATCGCCCACCAGACCGTCTCGATGTAGTCGTTCTCCATGGTGACGTAGGGATGCTCAAGGTCACACCAGTAGGCGATGCGCTCGGTCAGCGCGTTCCAGTCTTTCAGGTACCGGAAAACGCTCTCGCGGCAGCGAGCGTTGAATTTGTCAATACCGTATTCTTCAATCTGTGTTTTGCTGGAAATACCGAGCTCTCTTTCCACTTCCAGCTCTACGGGAAGGCCGTGCGTGTCCCAGCCGCCGATGCGCGGCGTATAGTAGCCCTTCATTGCCCGGTGGCGTGGAATGATATCTTTGAAAATGCGGGAAAGAACGTGATGGATTCCGGGGCTGCCGTTGGCCGTGGGCGGACCTTCGTAGAGACTGAAGCGGGGGCCACCCTTCCGGTTCTCCACACTCCGCTCAAAGATTTTGTTTTGCTTCCACCAGTGGAGGAGCTTCTCCTCAATCTGCGGAAGGTTAAGCTGGCTGCTCACCGGACGGAACATGTACTTAACTCCCCATAAAATATTAATCCCGTCCCTGAGGGACGGGAAAAGCCTACCCGCGGTACCACCCTATTTCCCCGATTTCTCGGGGCACTTTGCCAGGACACCTTCTTAATGCCCTCGTCTCGGATAACGGCTGACGCTACCGGCCAAGTCTACTGGGTTTCAATATCCACATAACGACCGTTCGGTTGGCGGCTCGGGAGTGATTTTCGGGAATTCGTTCACGTCTGTTTCCACCGCACCAGACTCTCTGGGTGACCGTAATCTCCCCTACTCTTCTCCGTCAAAGCCTTTACGGCTAAAGGTTAGCACACTTGCAGAGGCAAGTCAATTTGACGGCAGTACTTTCGGCACAATGACCACCCGTCGTGCTTCGTCTTCCCCGCTGCTCTCGGTGATTACCTCCGGATGGTCCGCAAGCGTCATATGGATGACCCGCCGGTCAAAAGCGGGCATTGGCTCCAGAGCAAACGGCTCTCTCTTCTGCGTCACCTGGTCGGCAATTCTCAAGGCCATGGTCTGTAACGCATTGCAGCGGCGCTGCTTATAGCCTTCAACATCGATGACAATGGGCAGCCATACGTTCTTCTGATGACCGACGATAATCCGTACCACATACTGGAGACAGGATAAAGTCTGCCCTCTCCGGCCGATGAGGATGCCCAGGTCATCACCTTCCACATTAAGTGTTATTGAGCTTGGTACCTCGGCCTTGCTTTCCACCAGCACTTCGTGCACCGGATTCACCGAAGCCGGAATCCCCATCAGGTCAAGCAGGTTCTCCAGGGTGGTTTGTGCTGCCTCAGCGACTTCGTGTTCGTCTTCGTTCATTATGATTACCTCTACTTCGGGCGTTTGCTCTTCTTCGAATGGCGCTTCATCGCTCTCAGGCCCGCTTGATACCTGTCAGACGATGCGCCTCCCTTGGCTCCACCGATGTCCGCACTAACGTCGGCTCCAATATCAGACTCGGATGCTTCGTAATCAGCCGCCTTTTCCTCCACCCTGGTAATGCGTTTTATGTACTTCTTATCCCGCCCCGCCGGTTTGTCTGCCGCCTGAGTGGACAGTCCACCCCATCCGCCTGTCATGAAGTACTGCATGCCGATCTGGATGACATTTGAAACCACCCAGTAGAGTGCCAGCCCACTCGGAAACTGCATGGTGATGAAGGCGAACATCATTGGCATCATCCACAACATCATCCGGCTCTGCGCCTGCTGCTTGGGGTCGCCCGTTCGCGGCGTAACCATTTTCTGCGACAGCCACATCGTTCCCCCCACCAGAATCGGCAGCATCAGATATCTATCCGGCACTGCCAAGTCCAGCCACAGGAAGCGGCTGTTCAGTGGCACCAGAGAAAACACCTGCGGCCACGATGTGTACAGATGTCCGGAAAGCTTCAGGAAATCTTCGGGGATAACCGCCAGCACGCGGATTATAGACTGGAATAGGGCTATCCAGACAGGTAGCTGGACGAGCATGGGCAGCAGACAGCCGGCGGGATTGACGCCGGACTCTTTATACATCCGCATCTGCTCCTGTGCCAGCTTCTGCTTGTCCTTGCCATGTTTCTGCTGCAACTCGGCCATCTTCGGCTGCAAGTCCTGCAGCGCCTTGGTCGACCTGGTTTGCTTGAGGGTAAGCGGCATCGTTATCCCGCGTACAATGATGGTCAATACAATTATCGACAGCCCAAAGTTACTGAATAAAAAGCCGGACACGACGATAAGGACGTTTATCATCGGCGACAGTATAATTAAATCCCAGATTTCGCCAACCAAAATAACCTACCTCACTCGCTCTCCAATTCAAGGCTCCACTGCGTGGCTCCGGAAAAAGCATCCACCGCGTAGAGAACATCATCGGCGCTATGAATATAGATAACGCCATCGCCGGCGGCCAGGGGCGCGAAAATCTCCTCCTCCAGGTTAACCAGCAGTTTTTTCTGCCCGGTACTGGCCTCCAGAGAATACACCTGCCCTGCCTCTACCGCCACGATTACGCTGCCAGCAGCCAAAATCGGAGAAGAACTTACCGGGCTTTCCATGTCAAAGACGACCATTTTTTCACCGTTCTCAGCCTTCAAGGCATGCACCTTGCCGTCCACTGAACCGGCATAGATAATGCCATCATCGGCCAGCGGACGTGACCAGAACCAGTTGTCGGCCTGATATTTCCAGCGCAGACTGCCGTCAATCTCACTCAGGGCATACAGATACCGGTCGAAAGAGCCGAAATAAACCGTCCCGTCGTATACCAGCGGGGTAGCGACAATTGCCCCCTCCGTTTTAAACTCCCATTTCAGACTGCCGTCAGCCACGTTCAGCGCATACAGCTTGTTATCAAAGGAGCCTACATAAACCGTATCGCCATTAACCGCCGGCGTCCCCCAGATTTTCCCCTCGGATTCAAATATCCAGACTTTATCTCCGGTTGCCGCATCGAGCGCGTAAAGCCTGCCGTCGGAACCGCCGAAATAGACTTTACCCCCTGCGGCCACTGGCCCGCCCACAATCGGTTCGAGCTCATCCTCCCGCGGGTAGACCCAGCGCGAGGCGCCCGTCTCCCTGTTTATGGCAT
This sequence comes from Dehalococcoidia bacterium, assembly GCA_013202615.1. Classification (GTDB taxonomy): domain Bacteria; phylum Chloroflexota; class Dehalococcoidia; order Dehalococcoidales; family RBG-16-60-22; genus E44-bin89. Next base: position 2,652 of record JABMRL010000059.1, on the reverse strand, counting down.
ACATCTTACCGTTATAGCCGGTTATATAGACCAGTTCCGCCGTCACCGCTGGTGTTCCGTAAATGGCTACCGCTGTCGCTCCCTGTGTACAGCTGAAGAGACTACTTGACTGCTTTTGCTTAAACGGAACATCCGGCCAGAGGCGCTCCTGGGTGGATTTGTCAATGGCGACCAGTTTGCCACCCATCGAACCCAGAAAGAGAGCCCCATCAGTAACGGAAACTCCCGACCAGCCTCTCGGTATACCCTGAGCCGGCCGGCATGAAGGTATGGCCAGCCCACTGGCTAACGCCAGGAGCAACACTGCCAGAATCAGCACCTTACCTATCGTTCGCTTTTGCAACAATTGCTTCCTACTCCTAGCCTTGCTTCATAATATATAAAGGATTGACCATCCCCGTATTCACGGCACCGGGTCATAGCCCCCCTCATGCAAGGGATGGCAGCGACTGAGACGTCTCACTCCCAGCCAGATTCCCTTAATCAGACCATATCTGGTAATCGCCTCACTGGTGTACCGAGAACAGGTGGGGGCGAATCGGCAGGAATGCAACGTGACCTGGGACAGGGTTATCTGATAAAGCCTAATTAGGCCCAAGGCCAATTTTTTCATAATTCTCAACCAGCAAGCCGGCTCGAGACAGCAAATCCTCAACTGCTGCCGCGAGTTCAGCATAACTAACACCAGCCGTATATGAACGGGCAATAAAGATAATATCCCACCCTGTTTGCAGAGAGGTAGACCGCAGAATTTCACGGAGCAAACGTTTCACCCTATTTCTCATGACTGCCTCGCCTACCCGACGGCCCACCGAAAAACCATATCTGGAAAGTACAAGTCCGTTAGACAGTGCCTTCATCACCAGTAAGTTATTCTTCCACGACCTGCCTTTATTATAGACCAGCGCATACTGCGCTGGTTTCTTCAGATACTGCTCACCCCTCACTTCACACGCCCCCTGTATAACCAGCTACCACGTATCAAACGACCGTTAATCTCTGGCGACCTTTCAATCGCCTTGCTTTCAAAACGGCGCGTCCGCCCCGTGTGCTCATCCGCGCTCGGAAACCGTGCTCTCTCTTCCTCGGAATGCTCTTCGGTTGATATGTTCTTTTTGGCATTTCAGTTCACCGCAATAAGTAATAACCTTTTTCTCTTTTTCTTCCGGGAATTTAAGGGGAAAGGTCGCTGCTCACCGTCGCTACCAGTTAACCGAATGTATCCGGCTCATACATATGAACCGGTGACTGCGGTAACAGAGCCAAGTGACGGGCTCTTTTAATTTCCCTGGCCAGAAGGCGCTGATGCTTAGCACAGGTACCGCTTCTCCGACGCGGCGCGATTTTTCCCCTATCGGTAATGAAGTGGAGCAATCTCCCCGAATTCTTATAATCTATGACCTGCGATTTGTCCACGCAAAACGCACATACCTTGCGCTTAGGTACATATCTCGGCTTGGTCCACTTCCTAGTCCTTGGTGCTTCCCTCGCTTCTACCATTCACAACCCTTTCAACTTTCATTAAATATCTAAAATGGAACATCATCGGGTTCCAGTTCCGCACTATCACCTTCCTCGAGCTTGCCACCGGTACCAACCTCTTCCTCCAACTTGCCACCAGTACCAACCCCTTCCTCCAGTTTTTCCTCGGGAAGTGGTGATGTCCCTCTACGGTCAAGGAATATCACCTTGTTGGCAATTACCTCAGCCTTCGAATGCTGCTGTCCATCCTGCCCCTCCCAGGTACGAGTATGCAACCTGCCTTCAGCATAAACCAGCCGCCCTTTGGCCAGGAACTGGTTGCACTGTTCGGCAAGCTTATTCCAGGTTACCACGCTGAACCACTCCGTTTCCTGCCTGCGCTCTCCTTCTGGGGTAGTAGACGCCCAGTTTGTAGCCACACTAAATGAGGTTACGGGCTTTCCATTTGGAGTGAACCGCATTTCCGGTTCCCCGCCGACATTCCCGATTATGGTCACTTTGTTAAGACTTGGCATGGCTCCCTCGCTCCTTTTACCCTCGCTCTTTTACAGAGATGTCAGGGTAACCTCCCGGTTTAACCACCAACCTTTAACAACAGGTGCCGTAAAACGTTTTCCGATATATTAAGGTTCGCGTCCAATTCTTTAGCCCAATTGGGGCTCATCTTGCATCGCGTCAGCACGTAATTGCCCTCCAGGCTACGTTTAATTGGATAGGCCAGCTTTCGCTTACCCCACCGCTCTTCCTCGGATATGACCCCACCTTTACCGGTAATGAACTGGCTTACATTTTTGAGCGTGGTTTCAAAAGCGTCCTCATTAACTTCAGGACTGACCACTAATACCAGCTCATAGTCCTGTAACTGTTCTACTTCTGCTTCTGTTTTTGTTTCTTCTTTCTTATTCTTGCTTATCGTCATTTTTCAATCCAGTGAATTTTCTCGACCATTATACCACAAACGGCAGATGTCGACAATGCATTACCAAACCAGACATTTTACCATACTCTCTGTCACTTATCACTACCCGAAGGACAAGCTTGACATAGTATACCACCTTTGTTACACTCCAGTTAAGCACAGAGGGATAATGCATCTGTACCGTCCTTTTTGTTATCAGAGGGCCCCGTGGTGTAGCGGTCTAACATGCCACCCTGTCACGGTGGAGATCG
>JABMRL010000058.1 GCA_013202615.1 Dehalococcoidia bacterium | reverse complement strand
GCCCTCCAGGAAGTCATAAATGTAATGGTGCGCGGCTACCAGCACCGTCCCCATGAACAGGACGGCACAGCCCGAAAAAATGAGGAAATGGATGACCCCCGGATACAACTCCCGGAAACGCGCCCCCCTGGTCACACCGAAGAGCTTGCCGTGTAATAAGAGGTGTACCACCGTGTAGGCCAGGAATGCCCGCACCCTTCTCCCCAGCCGACTGAACCGGTCATCCGGTCGGCCAATTTTCCAGAGCCTTACCCGGCGGTAGAATGCGTAGATGAAAATGCCGACCGCCACCGCGGCCAGCACATCCATAATAACGCCAAGCTGAATATTCCAGAATACCTCTCTCGTCGGCTCCATTATCCCCTCTAAGATAATATATTATCAGCGCAGTCGGGTAACGGCAAAGTAAATGCCGAGTGCCACTGATATCAGGTCAAACAAAATATGAAGAATGCCAGCAGGAAGTCCAAAAAATAAAAGGATGCTGACCAGGTAGCTTATAATTACGCCCGCGCCGGCCACTGCCGCCAACCCCTTGCCCCGCTTCCGGTTGACGGCCCGGCCGACCACCTCGCCGATGGCATAGCCGACGCCGGCACCGATTAACAGGTTTAAGAAGAAAAAGGGGATAACTGTATTCGCCAGTCCCCAGAGCACGCCGCTGACCAGTGCCATGCCCAGGGCAGTGCCGACCGCCCTGAGGTAATATTTAGTGGAGACACGGTAAGTCGGCAATTTATATAATCGGGCACATTCCGGGCACCTGGCACCCACCAGTGTCTGCACCATGCACCTGGGGCATATCGGCTTACCGCATTTACCGCACTTAAGATTCGTTTCCACTCCGGGATGCGCCGCACACTTCATCAGTCAATCTCGTCCCTTAATTCTTTTAGGTCCTCTGGTTTGAAAGGGCGCCGATACATCCATGCTTTTCGGTCCATTATATCCCGGTCAAAAAGCAGGCGGTTCAGCAGTACTCTTTTCTTGCTAATCGAGGTGGCCTCAACCGCTCTCGGCGCCACCAGGCGTTTTATCACCACTATCAAAAAGATAACCAGAAATCCCAGCGTCGTCGTCACCGGCTCGTAAATGGCGCTGACCACGGGCAAAGAGGCAATGCTGACCAGCACCGGCAGCGGCGAGCTTCGCAGCACAATGAAACCAATGGCAAGACAGGCCAAACAGGTGACCGCCGGCCAGGGCGTCACCGCATTGATTAAAGGGAGGATAAGGACAACCCCGATTGCGGTGGCGATGCCACGACCGCCACCGAAGTGGCAAAAGACAGACCAGTTATGCCCTATTACTGCCGCCGCACCCACCATCAGCTGCTGGGCCACGCCCAGTCCCAGGACCTGTGCCACCCAGACCATCAGTATCCCTTTGCCTAAGTCAAAAGCGCCGGCCGGCAGACCGAGTTTCCAGGAGGTCATCCGCCAGAGGTTGCCAGCTCCAACCTGACCGGTGCCGTGCTGCCTGATGTCTATGCCACGGGCCAGCTTGGCCACGAAATACGCGGCCGGGACGGAACCCAGAAGATAAGCTGCAAGCATTAAAGCAAACCAGATAGCCATAGGCTCTCCGCAGGAATAACTTACCGTAAATAGGCTAACTTTATCATTTTTGGCTCGGCCCGCGCCATCAGTGTTTCTACCGCCTCCATGGGTACCTCCACCCCTCCCATCGGGGTCTCTTTGCTCTCATCCAGGCCGTGATAATCGCTGCCACCGGTAACCAGCAGCCCGTGGTTTTTCGCCAGGGCGATGAGGGTGCCTGTCTCTTCACCGGTATAATGGCCGTAATAGGCTTCAATGCCCGCCATCCCGGCGGCCTTCATCTCCACAATCGTCGCTTCAGGCTCAGGGACGGTGAACGGGTGCGCCATAACGGCCACACCGCGGCTGCGCAATATCAGCTGCACCGCCTCCACCGGGGTCATCTTTTCCCGTTCCACATAGGCCGGGCCGTCACGTGCAATATACCTGCCAAACGCTTCCCCTATGGAACGGATATACCTTTTCTCCAGCAGCGCCTGCGCGATGTGAGGTCGGCCGACGGTACCAGTGCCGGCGATTTCCCGGACACGCTCCCAGCTTATGTGGACGCCGAGCCCGGCGAGCCTGTCCACCATGCCCTGCGCCCGCCCTTCCCGGGAACTGCGAAACCTTTCCAGCGCTGCGGCCAGCTCTTCGCTGGTGTAATCAATGAAATAGCCGAGCACATGTACTTCGCCGCTGGGAACGTCCGTGCTCACCTCCACCGCCGGAATGAACTTAAGCCGGTCTAATTTTCTGGCTTCTTCAAGAGCCGGCGCTATCCCGTCAACAGAATCGTGGTCGGTCAGGGCAATGACTTCCAGACCCAGGCCCGCCGCCTTGCGGACGATTTCCTGCGGACTGTGTCTTCCGTCCGAGGCCGTGGAATGAATATGCAGGTCAACCTTGCTCATTACTTCTCCAGCTGCCGACATATGCGTTCAATACTTATTGCCCGGCCACTGTCCTCATCCACATCAACCAGCATGGCATTGAGAACCGGCCGCCCTTTTCCCACGGAAAGACGGTGGGGCACCCCGGTGAGAAAACGCTTCAGGACTGATGCCACGTCATCGCCGATGATGGAATCAGTGGGGCCGGTCATACCGATATCAGTGACGTAAGCCGTGCCCTGGGGCATTATCTGTGCGTCAATGGTACCGACGTGGGTGTGGGTACCCAGAACAGCACTGACCCTGCCGTCCAGATACCATCCCATGGCCATTTTCTCCGAGGTTGCTTCAGCATGAAAATCAACAATTATCACCGGTGGCCTGTCCTCGGTCTCCTCAAGAAGCCTGTCCATTGCCCGGAACGGACAGTCGATATCATTCATAAAGGTCCGGCCCATCAGGTTGACCACCATCGTCTTACCAGTTATGAGGTAACCCCTCCCCGGTACTCCCGGAGGGTAGTTCAGCGGACGCAGAACCGGTATTCCACTGTCCAGCTCAGGAATGATTTCTTTTTGCGCCCAGATATGATTCCCTGACGTCAGCACGTGAACGCCAATCTCAATGAACTCCTGGGCAATGGCCGGGGTCAGCCCGAAACCACCGGCGGCATTTTCAGCATTGACAATGACCATATCCAGCTTGTACTGCTGGCGCAGTAGCGGCAGGACCTCATGCAACGCCCTTCTGCCGGGCTGGCCAATTATATCACCTACTACCAGTACTAACATCTATGTCCTTTACTTCGCGAAGTCAACGGCCCTGGTCTCCCTCATTACGGTGACCTTTATCTGCCCCGGATACTCCAGGCCTTCTTCTATCCTCTTCACGATGTCCCGAGCAAGCCGCATCGCGCCCAGGTCATCAATTTCGTCCGGCTTGACCAGGATGCGGATTTCCCGTCCGGCCTGAATGGCGTAAGACTTATCCACACCCTTGAAGTCGTTGGCAATATCTTCCAGCGCCTTCATTCGCTTCAGGTAGTTCTCCAGCGATTCCCGCCGGGCGCCCGGCCGGGCGCTGCTTACGGCATCCGCCGCCGAGATGATGAAACCCCACATGCTGACATTCTCCGTCTCCATGTGGTGCTCAGCAATGCCCTGCACCACTTCCGGCGACTTGTCCCACTGCTTTACCAGGTCGGCACCAATCTGGGCATGGGTGCCCTCCACCTCACGGTCAACTGCCTTGCCAAGGTCATGAAGGAGCCCGGCCCTTTTAGCGATGTCCACATTAGCCCCCAGCTCGGAGGCAATCATTCCGGCTATGTAGGCGGTTTCAATACTGTGCGACAGGCTATTCTGGCCATAGCTGGTGCGGTATTTCAATCGACCAAGCAGCCGGATAATTTCCGGTCGCAGCCCGTGCACGCCGACCTGATAGGCTGCCTGCTCTCCGGTGCTTATGATATCGGCATCCACCTCATCTTTCGCTTTGGCGACCACCTCCTCAATACGTGCCGGGTGGATGCGCCCGTCCAGGATTAGCTTGCGCAATGCGTTGCGGGCTATCTCACGCCGTACCGGGTCAAAACTGGATACTGTAACCGCCTCAGGAGTATCATCAATTATCAGGTCCACGCCGGTCGCCTGTTCCAGGGCCCTGATATTGCGCCCTTCACGGCCGATGAGTCTACCTTTCATTTCGTCACTGGGCAGCGGCACCGCAGCTACCGTAGACTCGGTAACTATCTCCGAGGCACTGCGCTGAATCGCCTGTGACAGGATTCCTTGAGCCCTCTCATTGGCTTCTTCTTTCAGCTTGATTTCCCACTCACGAAGTCGCCTCGAGGTCTCCTGCTCCATCTCCACCTGCATGGCATCAATCAGCTGTTGACGCGCTTCCGCGCTCGACATACCCGAAATAAGTTCAAGCTGCTGCAACTGCTTGTCTCTTAGCTCGCCAAGCTGGCCGCGTATCGAGTCGATTTCCTTTTCTTTGCCGGCCATACCCCTCTCCCGCTGCTCGACGCCTTCAAGCTTCCTGTCCAAGTTCTCTATTTTCTGGCTCAAACGGTTTTCCTGACGCTGCAGTTCGGAACGCCGCTCCCGATATTCGACATCAACTGTGGCTTTAGTCTTTTTCGCCTCTTCCTGTGCGTTGTTCAGAATCACCCTGGCTTCATCTCCGGCTTCGGCAATCATCTTGGCCGCCTTGCGTTCGGCAATACGTATCTGCCGGTTGAACATAAACCGCCGGTAAGTTAAGACGGCCATACCGCCGATGATAACGCCGATAACGATACCAACAAATAAAATGGCAATTATGACAACAATATCTGTTCCCATCTTGTCCCCCCTTTTTTTAAATTTTTACCCAGCGGGGGAAGCTTGAGATAGCTGCGTCACCGATTTTCATCGCTCCACAGGCTATCCCGAGCTATTCCCTCGTTCCTGCCATATCCTTTCCACCGTATGGCTGATGACTTCGTAGTTAAAACCGCGACGTCGGAGATAGTCACCCAGTCGACGCCGAAAGCTCTGATAGTCGGCCGGTGTACAGAGGCGTGTCTTCTGCAGCGCTGCCCGATAGGCATTTTCCTCATCATCTATACCGGCGACCACCTGCTCGATGACGTTGTTCACCACCCCCATCCGTTTTAGTTCCAGCCCGGTGAGCCACCGGCTTCGCGGGCGGAATGACTCCCGATTTTCCTTCCAGAACTGGGCAAAAGCTTCGTCATCCAGCAGTGCCTGTTCCTTCAGCCGGGTGATGGCGGCATCTATCGTTTCCGAAGCAAAGCCGCGGCGTTGCATTCGCTCTCTGATTTCAAACTCACTGCGCGGACGGTAGCCGAGGTAACGATATGCCGCCTCCAAACAGCGCTGAACCTCATCGTCGCCGGTCAGCGACTCTATCCGGTTGCTGGATAGTTCCTGGCCTACCTGGAGGTTTTCTTTCGCCACAACTTCAGCCCCGAGGCTGAAGGCAAAACTGCCGTCCAGAAATATATTCAGCCTCTTATTTCTCCTCTTCCCCGTGCGCAGGTCGGTAATCTTGCTCACCTTATCTCTTCCTTTTCAAAAAACACAAGGCCGAAGCCTATGCCTCAGCCTTATACACTCAACGGTGTTCTGTTTCCTATTATTTCAATATGCCCTTATTTTTCGGGCACGACTGAATGAGTGTTACCGGCTGAGGACCTGATTCTCTGCTCCATTTCCTGGGCAAGTTCCAGGTTCTGCGCCAGAAATTGCCTGGCCGCTTCCCTGCCTTGTCCGAGGCGGACATCGCCGTAAGAGAGAAAGGCACCAGCCTTGCTGACCAGTCCCATTTCCAGACCGAGGTCGATAAGATTGCCCTCTTTGCTTATGCCGTGGTCAAACATGATGTCAAATTCGGCATTTCGGAAGGGTGGGGCAACCTTGTTCTTGACAACCTTGGCCCTGACGTGGTTTCCGATGGCTTCGTTACCCTGCTTGATGGTTTCAACGCGCCTCAGGTC
>JABMRL010000057.1 GCA_013202615.1 Dehalococcoidia bacterium | reverse complement strand
GGCGATGGTGCTTATTTCCCTGGCGCGCAGCCAGCGGCAGGTCTCGGCCACCGCCCCCCGCACCTTATTGATGGAGAGGTCCGACTTTTTGCCCAGCCCGACCACCACCACGCGGGCGGCCGGCAACTTGCCGAAGCTGTGCAGCATCGTTATCTCGTTCAGTTTTCCTTTTATTTCACCCTGCTTGATGAGCTGTGCGACGGCGCCACCGAGCGCCCTGTCCACCGCGGCCGTTTCCCCGTCAGGGATTTTCATACCTTCGAAGTGGTTTACGAGGATAGCATCAGCGTCAATACCGGCAATATCACCGGCGATGACTTTAATCTCCATACTTTATATCTCCTTTCATCGGTTTACCTCTCTGGCAACCTTGTCCAGGACCGGCGCTATGTCTCGTGAAGTATCAACGGCAAAGTGGTGGCGGCGAATTTTCTGCACCGAGGTTTTCATTTTCTGGAACACTGACCAGTCAGCTTCCGACTGGTCTTCCTCCGAGCCGGTGCCGTTTGCACGGTTCCAGAGTCGTTCCTGCACCACCTCGAATGGTGCTTCCACGCGCACCATGACCAGCCTGGCATCGAGCTGGTAAGCAATATGGTAAAGGCGCTCGCGGTTTCGTTCCAAGAGATTGGTGGCATCAAGGACGAGGGGTATGCCTTTTTTCAACAGATGCTCGATGAGATGATGAATGGCCTGGAACAGACGGGCGCTTTCCGTCAAGCTGTAGGTAGGCGATGGGAACAGTGTCTTACGCATCACATCGCTTTCCAGGATGATAACGGGGATTTTCTCCGCCAGCCGGCGGCAGAAATATGATTTGCCGGTTCCGGGCAGGCCGCTGACAACAACGAAAGCTGGCTTGACCACCGGCTCGGGGAGTTGCTCAAGGCTTTCCAGGAGCTGTTCCGTGTCGCTAACAACCTGTGTCTCGGTCACACCCTGATTATAGAATGTTTTTCACGATTGCGCCAGATGGTCGGCGGGACTCAGCGGCTATTTTTAGCGGTCTCTGGTAGTTATCAGGAGCTTTCATTGTAGAAGGCAACGCCGAGGAGTCCGGGCCCGGTGTGGACACCCATTACCGGTGTGAATTCGGTGATAAAGAGTTCGGCGCAGTTGAACTGGGAGGCAATGCGATTTCTTAAAACGATGGCGTTATCAATAGCATCGGCGTGCATCACTGTTGCGTGGAGGGCCTCTTCTGGCACCACGTTCTGCTCCATCAGCTTCAGAATGCGCTTCATGGCACTTTTGATGGTGCGTGGCAGTGCGACCGTATGGGCACTGGCATGATTTAAGGTAAAAACGGGTTTTATCTGTAGAATCGAGTTGACCAGTGCCGCCGCCTGCGGCACGCGCCCGCTTTTTGCCAGATAATGGAGCGTGTCCAGCGTGGCGAACAGATTTACCCGCCCCATGACCTGCTCCGCCGTTTCTTTTACTTCTTTCAGGCTCTTGCCTGTTGTCGCCGCCTCAGCGGCAGCCAGCGCTACCAGCCCCTGCCCGGCGGCAGCGGTGGTACAGTCGAGCACTTCTATGTTCACGTCAGGTGACGTTTTTGCCATCTTCTCTTTGACTACTGTTGCCGAGTTGTACATGGCGCTGAAATTGGATGGCTCGGTGATGCAGAGAATGCTTTTCGCTCTCTGGCCGGCTTTCTGGAAAGCCTCAAAGTACAGCTCGGGTGAAGAACTGGAGGTGGTCGGTGGTCTGGATGATTCACGGAGCCGTGCGTAAAACTCGGCAGCGCTGATGTCAATGCCGTCGCGGTAGGTTTTATCCTCGAAAATAAGCTGGACCGGCACGATTTCAATGTCGTAATGTGCTACCTTCTCCTGAGGGATGCAGGCGGTAGTGTCGGTTACCACGGCTACGTTATTCATTTGCTTTTCCTGGACTGCCAGAAATGATACTCACGGTCGAAAATGAGACTTCTCTTATCACCGACTCTGGCCATGGCCTCTCTGGCATCTGACACTGACCTGGCACAAAGGAAAAGAAACATCACTGCCGAGTAGGTGATAAGCATCCCGGAACCATTTATCTGCCAGATGATAAACGGCAACACGGCCAGCCCGACGACAACTGCCAGCCGGACATTGCTGGTGACAACGATGATGGTCAGAATAAGGGACAGGCTGATGGCGAACTCCAGCGGGACCAGCGCGAACAGAACCCCGATGGTAGTTGCCGCCCCTCTACCTCCCCTGAACTTCAGAAACACGGGCCAGTTATGTCCCAGGACGGCGGCAAAGCCGGCACCAAAGACCAGTATCAGTGACAGGTCCAGCCGGAGGGCAATGATTACCGTCAGCGACCCTTTGGCGATATCGGCGGCGAGCACCAGGAGTCCCGGCACTGGCCCTATTTCCCGGGCTGTGTTCACGGCGCCCATATTGCCGCCGCCGACCTGCCTGATGTCAATTCCTTTAAGCAGTTTGCCGGCGATGTAAGCGAAGGGTATGGAGCCAAGCAGGTAGGCAATAACTATTGCTATTGTGGCGTTTACTATCATTTGCTCACTTTCCGGACAGCAATTCTACATAAAAATCGATGAGACTGGTTCCAGTTCACTGATAGCGCGGAGAGAAAAAAACATGGCGTTTGAATATTCGCCGGCTCTTCCTGAGCCACCGCTCCAGGAGAGGCGGAATCAGGAAAAGCCCCCACATTACCAGGATAAGTCCGGCGAAGGTCTGTGCATCGAGCTTACCGCCGACATAATAGACCACGATGGTCAGCGTTAGCAGCCCGGAAATGATTAATAAGGCGATGCGCAGCCACCGCTGACGCAAGCGAATGAAAGCGGCTATGGTCAGGGCCAGGATAAGGAAGCTCACCGCAATCCAGGGGGCGAAGTAGTTGACGCGCTCCATAGTCTGAGCGGTTATTTTCGCACCTGGTGCCAGGGTCAAGAACCAGCCAATGATAATCGGCACGGGGAGCAGCATTAAAGAACTGAGCAGCCAGTCTCTCTTTGTTGTCTGGACCACGATACAGAACAGCCACCACAAGGCAAACAGGAAGTAAAACGGGATGGTCAGGAGAGACCACTCCTTGGGTAGATAGAGCAGAATGAGCCCGAAGGCAGCCACCGGAATCAGAGAGAAACCCAGCCACGGGAAAACCCAGGCCGGTTTGCCGTGCCACCATCCGTAAATGGACGTGCCGATTACCATGACCAGAATGATAGACAGCCAGCCGATGTGGTGCCACCAGTTAAGGGCAAACAGTGCCGAGAAAAGCAGGTGTGGCATGGCGGCTAAAAAGGCCTGACACCAGCTGCCCTGGCTGTGAGCTTCATATATCTGGCGGGCGATTACCCTGGCGGAGCCCAGCAGTCCGAGGCAGGTTCTTTCCGCTTCTTCTTCGGAAAGGCCGCATTCTTTTAGCTCCTGGAGCTTATCTTCAATATGCGTCTCCAGTTCGCTGATGACCTCTTTTTCTTCGGCAAGGTCAATCCTCAGGTTGTTCCGGATGATTTCCAGGTAGTGATTTAACGCTGTGGTCATTGCTCTACCCGTTTAAATTTCTGCCGGCTGCAATATCAAGTTCACCGCGTTGATGAAATCCTGCCACTGTGCCCTCTCGGTGGAGAGCTTGGCGTGTCCTTTGGCCGTAAGGTGGTAGTATCGCCTTGGCCGACTGTTGAACAGCATCTGCCATTTACCAAGAATCAAGCCCGCCTTTTCCAGGCGATGAAGCGCCGGATACAACGTGCCTTCCTTGAATTGAAAGTAGCCCTGACTCCTTTTCTCCAGTTCCTTGATAATCTGGTAACCATACATTGACTGCTGTGCCAGCAAGCAGAGAAGCAGGGAGTCGGAATTGCCTTTAATGAGTTCTCGCTTCTGTACCATAATTACCTCGTATGAAATAGTATTTTGTTATCCTATATATAATACTAATCGCATAAATGTCAACTTGCAATAGATTATAAATATCCTTCTGAATTATAGCTGGATAGATAATCGGCGCAAATTAGAAGGCTGGCAGGTGAACTGCTTTACTTCGCCTATTGCTGGCTTTCCGTGAGTTCTACAAGCTGGCGCAGGACTTCTGACATTTTGCCCAGCTCTTCTCCCCAGCCGGTCCAGTCGCCTTCCTTGAGGTAGTCCTGCGCTTTGTCGTAGTGCTCCTGCGCGAGCTTAGCCAGCTCCGCCAGCTTATCCGGCTTTTCCGTTGTTTCCGGGGCACTTGACGGCAGTTCTTCGGTGGGCAGGCCGGCGTAGATGGCATTCAGGCTCTCAGCAAGGGTTTTTTCCATAGCAATCAGGTCGCCGCTGACCACCACTACTCTTCTTAGTTCCGGCAGCTGACCTCTTTCCGCTTGCAGGTAAATCGGTTCAACATACAGGATTGATTTCTCTATGGGTATAACCAGCAGGTTGCCCCGGATAACCTGCGAGCCCTTCTGACTCCACAAAGTGAACTGTTCGGAAATGGCCGCGTCCTGGTCAATCCTGGCTTCAATCTGCCTTGGACCATAGACCAGTTTGTCTTTGGGGAAGTTGTAAGCAATGAGTTTACCGTATTTGTCACCATCGCTGCGGGCGGCCAGCCATGTTATCATGTTGTCTTTTTGCGCGGGCGTGAAGGGGAGCATGAGCGCAAATTCCTCCTGCTCTTCACCTGGCAGTCTCATAATTACGTAGTACGGCTCCAGGCTGCGTTCGGAATCGGCATATGTTTCCACGGGAACAGTCCAGAGGTCCTCCTTGTTGTAAAAGACGCGCGGGTCGGTCATGTGGTAGGTCTGGTAGACAGAGGCCTGAACCCGGAAGAAGTCCAGAGGATAGCGCAGGTGTTCCCGGAGTGATTCCGGCATTTCGTCAATCGGTCGGAACAGGGCCGGGAACATGGAGGCGTACGTATTTACTATCGCATCTTCGGGGTTAATGAGGTAAAGCGTAACGGAACCATCGTAGGCATTGATGACCACCTTGACGCTGTTACGGACATAATTTATACCGCTGGCATTGGGCTGGGAATAGGGGTACAGGTCAGAAATCGTGTAGGCATCCTGTATCCAGTAAAGATGACCGTCAGCGATGACAATATACGGGTCACTATCGAGCTTAAGGAAAGGAGCGATAGTATTCACTCTCTTCTGGATATTGCGGCGGTACAGGAGTTGACTCTTTTCGGAAAGCTCATCGCTGATAAGTATGTTGATATCACCAAGCTGCCAGGCAAAGGCCAGCTTGTGTAGAAATGAGCTGAGCCTGATACCGCCTTCCGCTTCATAACGGGTGTAGACATTGGTATCTCCTTTGGGATAATCGAATTCGGCAATCCCGGTGTTGACGATGACATAATCATCTGTTTTTTCGCCAAAGTAGATTTCCGGTCTCTCTATTTTTATGTTGCCAATCGGCGGTACATCCTTAATCCACAGATTGGGGAGCCCCTGCTCCGTAACCTCGTTGGTGGGGCTCATAGTAACGCCGTAACCGTGCGTGAATTGCAGCCGACGGTTCACCCAGGTCTGAGCCTGGGAGGCAAGTTTTTCTGGAGAAAGCTCTCGCGCGCCGAGGAGCACCTGGCGGTAACTGCCCTCAATCAGATATCGGTCAACATCGATATCGGTAAAATCATAGTACAGCCTGATGGACTGTATCTGGTTGTACGTGTCCTTTATGGGGCGGTAATCCCATAATCTGATGTTGTTTATGGTGGCGCTATTATTGGAGATGTCATCTTCACTTGGGGCAAGTTCAATGGGAAAATCCCTTTCCTCAATGCGGTCGAGGCCAAAAGCCAGGCGAGTGAACTGGATGTTATTCTTGATGTAAGGTCTTTCACGTGCTAGCTCACTTGGTTCCACCTGGAATCTCTGCATAATGGCCGGATAAATGCTGCCAAAAATAATGGCGATGCCAATCCATAGAACAATTGGCCCATAGAGCCAGCGCCGGCCACGGCGGAAAACGCCGATTATCATGAGCAGACCGCAGATAATGGTGGTGGCAACGAGGAGTCGCCAAGCCAGCAGCTGGGCGTGAGCATCGGTATAACCGGGGCCGAAAATGACACCGCGTTCCGAATAAAGAAGGTCGAAAATATTCAATCGATAGCTCCAGGCGATGAGGAAGAAGATGACGGCACCGAGTGCTGAGAGGTGTCCTTTAATCCGCCGGTTGAAGCTGGCACGGTTGAAGCCTATATTCAAAATATATAGGGCCCCCGTGAAGAGCAGAATGAGCACGGCTGCCCAGAGCAGCCACCCCTGTATAAAATGGTAGAGGGGCAGGCTGAAAAGGTAAAAGCCCACGTCTCTTCCCAGCAGTGGCTCGATGACGTTAAAGTCGGTGGCGTGGGCAAAGCGCATCACCATTTCCCATTGGCCGGAAGTAACGAGGCCGAAAATGAGGCTGATAAAACTCGCCGTGGTGAGGATACCAAAGTCAATGGCACGGCGTACCACCAGCAATCCCTGTCCGGTGAGTATATTGCCTCCGGTAGGCGGCGATAGCCGCCGTACCAGAAAGAGGTTGGCCAGAAGCAGGCCCAGGAAAATAAAAGCACCCACAAAAAAGAGCCAGATTTTGGTGGTCAGTATGGTCGAATAGACACTGCTGAACCCGAGGCTATCAAACCAGAGCCATTCGGTGTAGATGCCTTTGCTGATGTTGGCAACGATAAACAGAACAATGAACGCCCCAATGGCAATCAGCCATGTTCTGGTATGGCCAGGCCCCATCATGCTTTTCAGGGGCTGGCTCGAACCGGAACTGGCCTTCCCCCATATTTTATCCAACTCATCGAAGTAGCTCATGCTTTTAATTTCCAGAAACTGGCCAGCTGATTAAACTCAATCATGCCGCTTTCGGCGATGTTTTCAATTTCAATGCCGGCCTCAACCGCGGCTGCCACCGGATTCAAACCGCCAAGCAACACCATACCAACACGGTTCATACCGAGGGCAATCTGGCAGACGGGTTCACTGGTGTTTCCCATCGTGTGGACACCGTTTATTCCCGATTCCCTGAGGGAATCAATGACTTCCTGAGCGACTGACCTTGCCGGGGCCGGTATCTCGCGGAAGTTGGCCAGGATTTTACCGCGTCCGGTGTTGACGGCTTCGTTAACTGTGGTCATTTTGGCCCGGATATACTGCTCAGATGGGTCCAGCGAGGTGCCGGCATAGTTGATAATGGCCACAAAACGCCTTGCTTTTGAGTCTCTTAATTCAAGCACGCCGCCAAACCTTGATTCGGTGGGAATGCCCGCTTTTAACAGAACACCGTTGATAATAACGCTGCAAACAGTGGCCAGCCCGATCTTTCCCTTAGGCACGACCACCGAACCCAGTTTCTCCCCTTCCGACGCGGTGGCAACAAGGTCACTGGCACCAAGTCCGGCACGAAAGGCTCCGCTCATGGCATCCACTGCTTTCTTAAATTCGGCCTGGTCAATGATTGAGGTGTTTATAGGAACCTGTCCGGCGCGGGTTTTCGGGTCAAAAGTGGTGCGGAAAGCGAGCAGCTCAAGCTTTTCATGGATGAAGCCGACCTGTTCCGGGGCAAGCGCCATCTTGAGTTCTTCAACGCCGTGTCCGGTCAGCATCCGGCCATCGTGGCCCATTGGCTGCGTGTAGCCGCGCTCATCGGTTATCCTCAGATGATACCTGACCGCCCTTTCGCTCAGGAAAATGCCGTGTCGCTCCAGTTCCCGGGCAATATGGATAGAGCCGAGCGGCTCCGTTGACTCGCTCAAGACCTTGAGGATGGCGATTACTTTTCTTTCCGTTTCAAAAGTCGATGCCTGTGCCATGTCGGCTCCTCTTTGTCAGGATAGACTGTTGCTATTATAGCATTTCCAGCTGGTCAGCAATTAAAAGCAGGCGGCCGGGTTATTTGAGGCCATGCCAGTGAGTAACCGGTATTTGCTTATCCCTTTGTCTTGGTAGGCAACCGGGGAGGCGAAATCACAGGATTGGCAGGTACCTGTTCAGCTCATACTCCGTTACCTGTGTCCGATACTGGTCCCATTCGATCTTTTTGTTCTCGATGAACGCCTTGAAGACATGGTCGCCGAGTGCTTCCCGCACCAGTTCACTTTTTTCGGTAAGCAGGATAGCTTCCTGCAAGCTGGCTGGTAAAGTACAAATGCCCCTCCGTTGCCTCTCATCTTCGCCCATCGTGTAGACGTTCTCTTCGATTGGCTCCGGTATATCGTATCCTTTTTCGATGCCTTTCAGCCCGGCGGCAAGCATTACGCTGAAAGCGAGGTACGGGTTGCAGGCCGGGTCAGGGGAGCGGAACTCGACTCTGGTGGCCTTCTCCCGACCGGGTCGGTACTCGGGGACCCGGACAAGGTCGGACCGGTTGCGCCGCGCCCAGGAAAGGTAGACCGGCGCCTCATAGCCGGGGACAAGGCGTTTGTAGGAATTGACCCACTGGTTGGTGACGGCGGTAATCTCGGGGGCATGCTTCAGCAGACCGGCGATAAAACACTTGGCCGTCTTGGAGAGGTGGTAGGGGTCTTTGGGGTCAAAGAAGGCATTCCTGTCACCGGTGAAAAGCGACTGGTGCGTATGCATGCCATTACCGTTTTCGCCGAACACCGGCTTGGGCATGAAGGTGGCGTAGACGCCGTATTTAAGGGCTACCTCTTTGACTACCAGACGGTAAGTCATCACATTGTCCGCCATGGTCATGGCGTCCGTGTACCTCATGTCAATTTCGTGCTGGCTGGGAGCGACCTCATGATGAGAATACTCCACGCCGATACCCATTTCTTCCAGGGTAAGAACGGTATCCTTTCTCATGTCGGTGGCGGCATCCCGCGGCGTCAGGTCAAAATAACCTCCCCGGTCCAGGAATTCTGTGCTCTGGGAGTCGCGGAAGTAGAAAAACTCAAGTTCCGGCCCTACGTAGTAGATATAGCCCAGGTCCGACGCCCGCTTCAGGTTCCGCTTCAGGACATATCGCGGGTCACCCTCAAATGTCTCGCCGCCCGGTTTCAGGATATCGCAGAACATGCGCGCCACACCAGTGTGCTCCTGGGACCGCCAGGGCAGCATACGAAAGGTGTCGGGGTCGGGCAGCGCTATCATATCGCTTTCATCGATTCTGGCAAAGCCTTCGATTGAGGAACCGTCAAAGCCCATTCCTTCTTCGAGGGCGCCCTCCAGTTCCTCGACCGTTATGGCGAAGTTCTTCAGGAAACCGAGGATATCGGTGAACCACAGCCGGATGAATTTGATATCATGCTCTTTAACCATGTTGAGCACGTATTCTTTTGAATTAATTTTTCTCTTTTCAGCCATTAGCCCCTCCTGCTCCCTGAAGTAATAACAACTTGCTGTAATTATACCATAAGTCAATGGTACGGTTGGTTGAACTTCACCCTTCGATTCGTATCGGTATGCCCTTTTTTATCAGATACCTCTTGGTCTCCGGTATAGAGTAAGTGCCGTAATGAAAAATGCTGGCTGCCAGCACGGCATCCGCCTTGCCGGCAATGAGCGCGTGGTAAAGGTCTTCCATCGACCCGGCGCCACCGCTGGCGATAACCGGCACGGTAACGGCTTCCGAGATGACACGGGTGAGGTCAAT
>JABMRL010000056.1 GCA_013202615.1 Dehalococcoidia bacterium | reverse complement strand
TAGCGGTATAGCCTGTAGCAATTTAAGGCTGAGGGCTAGCAGCCCGGAGAGAAGCGAAAGGACCAGTATGGAAGCAATGGTGACTGCCGAAGGGACAGGCTTAAGGAAATTTCCGTTCAGAATGGTGTGCATGGCCACAGCGTGTATTTCAACCCCGGTCATCTTCCCAACAGGGGTCCAGAAGGTATCTCCGAGACCACTGGCAGTGGCGCCTATAAGCACCATCTTATCTTTGAAAACATTCTGGTCGATTTCCCCGTCAATTACATCAACAAACGGTATGAGGTGAAAACGCGCTAATCCTGAAGCACCATGCAAGCTATCCATATAGTTAATGAGCAAGCTCCTATCACGAACCACGGGTAAATGTCGTCCGGCAAAGGGCAACACGTTATTCTTAATCGGAGACTCCATAACCTCAGGGCGCCGGAGATATTTGGCCACCGCGGCCAGAGCCAGTGCCGGCTCAGCATCACCACCTTCACCAAGCACAACGGGAATCATTCTAACCACACCATCAGCATCAGGGAAAACATTGGCGTGTCCCAGTGCTATAGCTTCCTGTTCTAAGATGGCTATGGGCCTGATAAAGCCACTGGGTTGCGTTAACCGCCGTTTTACCAGGGAATCAGCTCCCATTGTAATGCCGATAACAGGAAGGACGACATTATCGGCATCTTTGATGGCTGTGGCCAGCCCTTCATCATCGGGCGTTGGCTCAGCGAAAAGGAGATCAAAAACAATCACCCTGGCTCCGGCTTTGGTCAGTATCTGAATTAGCTCGGCATGGTAGGAGCGGGGCCAGGAGGGGAAATGCCCCAATTTCTCAAGACTCGTGTCATCAACGCCGACAATTACTATACTTTCGCTAGGCGCCAGCGGCGGCTCTAAGCTGGCGGCTTGAAAAGGTAAATCGCTGCTGCGCTGCTGGAGGGTATAGAGTAGATTGAAATGAACAGCTAGAGCAAGTAATACACCGAAGAGGAGGGCAATTGCCATCCCCACAAAAAACCGCCTTCTTCCGAATACCCACGCCATACTATCACCCACATCAGAAAAATAAAAAAGGACACCCTGCTTGAAAAATTGCCTTATTTTTCATCCACTTGAATTAAGGCTTATCCGGTTAGCCTCTTTTTTCAACCTGCGCAAATCCTTCTCTGTAAACAGCCTCCACCCTCTCCTATCAAAAGTTTCCACGTCCTGAAATAACCCTTTCCTCAACCATCGGAAAAAGGTACTACGGCTTATACCTGCTCTCTTGCAAGCTTCCGCAGTTCTGTAGTAGCGCTTTCTGTTCAATAATAATGACATAGCTTAAACCTAGTTGATACTACTTGAATGTGCTTTATTTTACCTCATGAACCTGGAGACATCAATCAAAATGGGGGATTCGTACTATTACATTAGTACCGAAACGATTAGTACTTTTGTCATATTTAGTTCAAGCTGGATGTCAGGTGAATGGGAGTCGACCTGCCTCTGAAGAAAAATATAGTTACCAATGAAGATTAGGAGTTTAATTATCCCCCTAAACTCCGCCAATAATTTATATCATTACAATGCACTGTAAAAGCATATCTACCTAGTTCAAGCCAATTCTCAATAAGCATAAAACGACGGAGAGAAGATATACAATTTAGGTATTTAAAGCAGTCGGAAATAAGTATTACGGCGGATGTTAGCTTATACAATGAGGTAGTAAGCTAATAATGGAAATAAGAAAAGGAGGATTAATGAGATGGAATGGCAAATCATAGTAGCACTGGTGATTGCAATACCCGTCATCCTTTTCCCGGTCGCGTTCGTTTGGTTCCTGAACATCGGTGGTCTCTATGCCTCCGTCAAGGAAGCCCGGGCAAGGCGAGTTGCTCATGCGAAGGGAGCGAAGGTAGCATTAGAGGTTAAGTAGTATATTGCTGCGGACAGATGAAAACATACCAACCGGTGAAAGAAGAGGGGGGTTGACAGTAGAGAACGAAATCTCTTAGTTGCCCCCCCTTTTTTATGCAGTAAAATATGCGTGCAAAGGAGGAGACGCTTTGTGGAACTAAACCGTAGAGACTTCTTAAAGCTATCGGGAACAGGTCTCAGTGCCGCCGTAGCCTTCGCTTTTCTCCCTGACGGAACCGTGATGGCTGCCCCCAGAGAGTTTCCGCTAAAAACAAAGGTCAAGGAGACGACTACTATCTGCTGTTACTGCGGTGTTGGCTGCGGAGCCATTGTAGCTGCCTACGGGGATGGAATCATCAAAATAGAGGGAGACCCCGACCACCCCATCAATGAGGGCGCGCTGTGCAGCAAGGGACTGGCTATGTCTCAGATACACCAGGTAAATGGCAAGCCTAACCAGTACCGGCTTACCAAGCCCCTGTATCGGGCTCCAAACGCAACCGAATGGGAAGAGAAATCATGGGGCTGGATGATAGAGACAATCGCCAGGAGAGTTAAGGCCACCCGTGATAAATATTGGACTGGTAGAGCCAGCCGGACTGATGCTATCGCCAGTCTCGGTGGTGGCGAGCTGGATAATGAAGAGTGTTATCTGCTGTCCAAGATGAACCGTGCTCTCGGCGTGGTGTATTTAGAGCACTGCGCCCGTATATGACACTCCGCCACTGTCGCCGGTCTGGCGGAAAGTTTCGGCAGAGGCGCTATGACCAACCATTGGATTGACATCAGAAACGCCGACTGCATCATGATTATTGGCTCCAACGCCGCCGAAAATCACCCCCTATCTTTCAAGTGGGTTACCAGGGCTATGGAGAGGGGAGCCAGGCTTATCCATGTTGACCCGCGCTTCACCCGCACCTCCTCTAAGGCTGATATATATGCGCCGCTAAGGTCGGGGACGGACATAGCCTTTATCGGCGGAATGATAAACTACATACTCAACGACATGGAGCAAAATCCCGAAAATTACAACATGGAATACATCAAGCAGTACACTAATGCCGCTTTTGTGGTTAACGCTGGATTTACCTTTGAAGACGGGTTATTTGGTGAAGTGAGTGACGGTAAGTATACCGCAGCGGCTAAGAAGACGTGGAAATATGCCGATACCGAAACCCCTGCTACGGACCCTGCTTTAAAAGACCCCGATTCCGTATTCCAGCTGCTCAAAAAGCACTACTCTCGCTATGACGTGGACACGGTATGCAATATCACCGGCACGCCGAAGGATATATACATGGATGTTTGCCGCACCTTCTGTGCCACGGGGCAGAAAGGTAAGGCCGGAACCATTATGTATGCCATGGGCACTACCCAGCATACCTATGGCACCCAGAATGTCAGGTCCTACGCCATACTCCAGCTCCTGCTAGGCAACATGGGAGTTGCCGGCGGTGGCATAAACGCACTGCGAGGCACCTCCAACGTTCAAGGGTCCACTGACATGTGCCTGCTAAGCCATATCCTGCCCGGTTACCTGGCCGTGCCCCAAGAAGTCGACACTGACCTTGAAACTTACCTTAAGCGAGCCTGCCCTTCAACCATCACGCCTCAGGGCTTGACCGGAGATAAAAGCGCTAACTGGTGGAGCAATTACAAAAAATATGTGGTGAGCCTGCTTAAGGCATGGTATGGCGATGCTGCCACCGGGGGTAATGACTTTTGCTTTAATTACCTACCCAAGTGCGACCCCAGCGTAAACTATACCCACATCGGGATGTTCGAGGCAATGGGCGAGGATAAAATCAGGGGACTCTGGGTTTGGGGGCAAAACCCGGCATCAGGCGGCCCCAATTCCAACGGGGAGCGCGAGGCGCTGGGAAATCTGGACTGGCTCGTCGTCGCCGACATCTGGATGAACGAAACCTCGGAATTCTGGCAGAGGCCCGGGGTCAATTCGCCTGACATCAAGACCGAGGTGTTTGTCCTCCCGGCGGCTTGTTCCTATGAGAAGGAAGGGAGCATCAGCAATAGTGGCCGATGGGTACAGTGGCGCTACAAAGCAGTAGAGCCACCAGGAGAGAGCTTGCCTGACCTGGAAATCATGAACCTCATTATGCTTAAGCTGAAGGAACTCTATCAGGCGGACAGCTCTGCGCCCCAGGCCGAGGCTATTACCAGCCTTGATTGGAATTATGGAGTGCATATCACTGCCGATGCCGTCGCCAGAGAGATTAATGGCTACGACCTGACCATCGGCAAACTGGCGGAAAGTTTTGGCAACCTCAAGGACGATGGCACCACCAGTTCTGGAAACTGGCTCTACTGCAACATGTTCACCGAGGCAGACGGTAATAAAGCCAAGAGGCGAAACACGGTAGATTCACACCCCAACCAAATCGGGCTGTACTCCGACTGGACCTGGTGCTGGCCGCTGAATCGACGCATTATCTACAATCGGGCATCGGTTGACCTGGATGGAGTGCCCTGGGATAAGGAACACCCGGTTATTCTGAACTATAATCCTGTGACAAAATGGCAGGGTGATGTTCCCGACGGCGGCTGGCCGCCGATAAGTCAAGCCAAGGAGGGAGAGAAATACCTGCCCTTTATTATGAAGCCGGAAGGTGTAGCGCGTCTCTGGGGCTACGACCGTGCCGATGGACCAGTACCTGAGGTTTATGAGCCCTGGGAGAGTCCATTAGACAAAAACCTGATGTCAGGCACCCGGAATAACCCCTGTGCCTTTATCGGAAAATATAGGAATGAACACAGCTCATCCGACCGGTACCCCTATGTAGGCACTACCTACCGCTGCACTGAGCACTGGCAGACTGGTATCATGACCAGAAGTCTTCCCTGGCTGGTGGAGCTTATGCCGGAGATGTACGTAGAAATGGATGAGGAACTGGCTGCCGAAAAGGGCATCAAAAGTGGCGATAGCGTTATCGTGAGTAACGCGCGTGGAGAGATTAAAGCGGTAGCTGTGGTCACCCGCCGGTTCCAGCCGCTGAAGGTGGGCGGGAAGGACATTCACCATATTGGTATCCTTAACCACTGGGGTTACAGCGGCATGGCTAAAGGTGACAGCGGTAACATTCTTACGCCCCACGTTGGCGATGCCAATACAACCATCCCGGAATACAAGACTTTCCTGTGCAATGTAAGGAGTGCAAGATGAGTAAAGCAGTACTGTACGACGCTACTAAATGCATAGGATGCCGAGCCTGTCAGGTAGCCTGCAAGCAATGGAACGAACTGCCCACAGAGGCGACTATCAATAGGGGAACCTATGAGAACCCACCGCAATTGTCTGCTTACACCTTTACCAAGATACGTTTTAATGAAGTAGATGATGACGATGGCAAGTTCCACTTTGTCTTTACCAAGCTCCAGTGCATGCACTGCGAACACCCGGCCTGCGTGACAGCCTGCCCGGTAGGCGCTTTACAGAAGACACCAGACGGACCGGTAGTTTATGACGACAACAAATGCTTCGGCTGCCGCTACTGCATGGTAGCCTGCCCGTTTGGCATACCGAATTTTGAGTGGGACAAGCCACTGCCCTGGATCCGCAAGTGCACCTTTTGCGCGGACCGGCAGGGTGGAGGTCTGGAGCCAGCCTGTGTCACGACATGTCCCACCGGTGCCCTCAAGTTCGGTGATAGGGAGGAACTCATCATCGAGGCCAGGGAGCGTATTACGGCCTCGTCAGACAAATATGTAAATCATATCTATGGAGAGAAGGAGGTAGGCGGTACATCCTGGCTATATCTCTCCCCTGTCCCCTTTGAGAAACTGGGGTTACCAACCCTCGGTTCTGAGCCGGTGACTGTTGATGCTGAACGCGCCATGGGAGCCGTTCCGCCGGTACTATTCGGCGCGGCGGCAGTTATGGCTGGCGCTTATTGGGTCATCAAGCGGCGTGACAGAATGAGCCAGGAAAGAGCCGATAAGGAAGAGAGAAAAGAGGTGACGAAATGATACAAAAGAAACGTTCATTCCCTGTCGGCACCTCCATCTTAAGTGTTCTGGTTATCCTTGGCCTGGTGACGGTGATTGTTCGCTACCTTAATGGGCTGGGAGCGATAAGCAACCTGAGCGACGGCCGTGCCTGGGGACTGTGGATCAGCTTCGACCTGTACTGCGGCGTTGCCCTGGCAGCTGGCGGGTTCACATTGGCGGGTGCAGTCTACATCTTTAACCTGAAAAAATACCACCCCGTGGTAAGGCCAGCGATTCTGACTGCCTTTCTGGGCTACACGCTGGTGATTCTCGCCCTGTTGGTAGACCTGGGACAACCCTGGTACATCTGGCACGCTATAATCTACTGGAACATCCATTCCCCTCTGTTCGAGGTGGCAGTATGCGTGATGGCATATACCACCGTGCTGGCTCTAGAGTTCAGCCCTGCGGTCTTTGAAGGCTTAAGCAAGAGCAATTTCCCAGTCATCAGGCGCTTCAACTGGCATGTCCCCATACGCATCATCCGGGCAATTCAGATTCCCCTGGTAATCGCCGGCGTTGTTCTCTCAACGTTACATCAGTCTTCCCTGGGATCTATGTTGCTGATGATGCCGGAAACACTGCATGCCTTGTGGTACACACCGATATTGCCAATTCTCTTCCTCATTTCGGCTGTAGCCGTAGGCCCGGCAATGGTTATTTTCGAGTCGACTCTCAGCACCAGAGCTTTCGGCCACAAATTAGACCTGGATGTGCTCAGCGGGCTGGCCAGAGCGATTCCCTACATCCTGGGTCTTTACCTGCTATTAAAAGTGATAGACTTGATGGCAGTTGGAGAAATAGGGCTCATCTTTCTGGCATATCCGCAGAACATGCTGTGGTGGGGGGAGATTATTGTTGGGGTCATTTTACCAATCATCCTCTTCTCCATGCCCGGTGTGCGGCAAAACCGTAACGCCGTGTTTTGGAGCTCAGTGCTGGTTATCATCGGGCTGGTGCTTAACCGCTTTAATGTGAGCATGCTGGCTCTAGGCATGCGGCCGGGCACGATTTACTTCCCTCACTGGATGGAGCTTGCCATCTCGGTAGGGCTCGTTGCCGACGCTTTGCTCGTTATCTTGCTGGCTCACCGGTTGCTGCCGATAGTCAGCCACGGAGAAGCAATCGAGGGAAGCAGTTAAAAAAGGGGTATGCCGCAGATGTCTTAGCTCTACGGGCGCAGGTAACCCAAAAAGATAGAGAAATCACCGGGATTAACCTGTCCCGAATACTGGTACAGTTATACACTATGCCCGAGATAACAATAGCTCGTTTATTACCTTATTTCACAAGCGACGATATATCACCTTAATCATAAAGGCGAGCTTTCCACGCCAATGGCCGTAACTAGATTCCGCACGCTAAGATTAGATTTGCTTCTCTTATCAGAATATATACCCAATTTATCTGAAGTGGGGTAAGCAGATAACTACATGAAAAGGGACATGTATTAGGTATTTAAGGCAGTCCGAAATAAGTATTAAAACGGATGTAAGCTTAAACAAGAAGGTAGTAAGCTACTAATGGAAATAAGAAAAGGAGGTGACTAAGATGGAATGGCCAATTGTAGTGGCTATAGTATTAGCAATACCCATTATGCTCATCCCGGTTGCATATATATGGTACCTTAACTTTGGTGGTATTGTCGCAATACTTGAAAGGCGTAAAAGAAGTGCGGCCGCCAAATGGCTTTTTAACTTTGAACGTAAAGGTACCATCGCCTGGGAGAGACAGGGGGAGGAAATCAAGCAGTATTACATGGACAATGTAGGCGAGCTCGTTGACCAGATGAAAAGAAGCTGACGTCCCAATCGTATTCCGCTCCGGGGTGCTCCCCACGATGCCCAGGTTAAGTCTCAGGGGGTTAGAAAAAGGAATTGACAAACACGAAACCAGGACTATAATTTAAAAATACTGTAAGGAAAGGAGGTAAAAGATGTCTGAGAAAATACTGGTTCCATTGGATGGCTCTAAATTAGGTGAGGCTGCCCTGCACTATATTGAGGAAATGTTATCTAGACTGGCACCAGGGGAACAGGCGGAAGTTACTCTTTTCCATGTCATTACAACGCTGAGACATGATGTTCATATCAGTGGAGGTGGAGCGGGTACTATTACAGTACCATACAGCGAAAGCGAGCTGGAGCAAATGAAAGTCGATGCCATGAAATATCTTGAGGAGGTTGGAGAAAACCTCAGAAACAAAGGGGCTACCGTGTTATTTAAGGTGGGCATAGGGCATAGTCCTGCTGACGAGATTATTAAAGCTGAAGAAGAGTACAATGCCGACCTGGTGGCTATGTCAACACACGGACGGGCAGGTATTGGTCGTTGGGCTTTCGGTAGTGTTACCGATAAAGTACTGCGAGGAGGCAAGGTACCCGTATTGATGGTGAGAACCTAGTAGGACACCAAAAATATCTAGTTGACCAATCGAGATTATGGCCAGTGCAGTATTCACACAGAGTGACAATACTGTAAATCAGTCTCCTACTAATGTTATCAAGATATAAATAATTTAACTGGTGCGCAAGTCGTATGCCGCGCGTAATAAGCATAAAAACCTATGAACCCCCGGCGTGAATTAGTTATTAATGCGGTTTGCAAAAACATGCCCAGTCAGATATATTAAATCGATAAGAAGATACAAGTAGAGGTGTGATGTTTGTTAGTCGTCGCCTGTATTAAACAGGTACCCGATACCACTCAGGTTGAAATTGATCCAGTAACGGGCACTCTGAAGCGAGAAGGGGTGCCTTTTATTATGAATCCTTTTGATGTCCACGCTCTGGAGGAGAGTCTTCGTCTTAAGGACAGGTATGGATTTCGGGTGGCGGTTGTCTCGATGGGCCCCCCGAATACCGAGATTACGCTGCGTAAGTCTTTAGCTTTAGGAGTTGACGAGGCCATACTTTTAAGTGACCGCGCCTTCGGCGGCGCTGATACTCTGGCAACGAGTTTCGTGCTGGCTGAGGCAATCAAGCAGCTGCATCAGAAAAACGAACTGGCGGCGGTGATTTGCGGTCGGCAGACTATTGACGGTGATACGGCACAGGTTGGACCGGGCATCGCTACCCGCCTCGGCTTCTCGCAGCTAACGCTGGTTGACCGTATTGAAGATGTCGACGTTGTATCGAAAAAAGTCAGAGTAAGACGCAAAGTGGGCGGCTGGCGGGAAATAGTCGAGGCACCGCTGCCGGCGTTGATTGCGGTGGTGCGGGAAATCAACCGGCTGCGCTACCCAACGGTGCCCAGGCGATTAATGGCCGAGAAAGCCCCGGTATCGTTATGGGATAACAAGGAAATGAAGCTGGATGAGAGTATGGTCGGCCTCAGAGGTTCGGCAACGCAGGTGCGCCGAATCTTTTCTCCGGAAAGAGTAAAGGGCGAAATTCTGGGTGACGGATTAAACGAACCTGAAGACGCCGCCAACCTGCTGCTGGGAAATCTCATCGAAAAAGACGTGCTCTATTTTAATTCGAACAGATAATAGAAAGGCACATGGAAGACAGGAAGAAAACGAAAAGACCACGCGGCATAGCCCGACTCATTCCCGGTAAATGTATCGCCTGCGGTGCCCGCTGCCAGAGCTCCTGCCCCAAAGATGCCATCGAAATGAATGAGCAGGGTGAGCCGACAATCATCGTTGCTAAATGTATCGGCTGTCGTAAATGCCTCAAAGTCTGCCCCACCGATGCCCTGGAAATTTACTTAACCCCGGAAGAGCAGAAAATCATTGCCGAACTGGCGGCACGGAAAAAGGCCCCTGCCGCAGAAGAAGCTCCTGAGGTAACCGAAGAGGAAGCAGCATTACTTGCCAAACTCAGGGAATACCGGGGAGTCTGGGTATTTGTGGAGCAGACGGCAGGCGAACCGGCCGGGGTTTCCTGGGAGTTGCTGGGCGTCGGTGCTGATTTGGCCAGGGAACGCGGCGAGGAATTGTGTTCCGTGGTTATCGGTGACAGGGTGGAGCACCTTTGCCTTGAATCATTTGCCTATGGCGCAAGTAAAGCTTATATTATCGACGCCCCTTTATTCCATTACTACCGCACCGAGCCGTACTACAAAGCCATATGCTATCTGGTCAGAAAATACCGGCCGGAAATTATACTGATGGGTGCAACCGGACTGGGAAGGGACCTGGCCGGGGCGGTAGCTACCGAAATCCAGACCGGCCTCACCGCTGACTGCACCGGTTTATCAATCGATGAACGGGGTTATCTGCTGCAGACCCGCCCCGCCTTCGGCGGCAATATCATGGCTACCATCCTGACCGAGCGTACCCGGCCGCAGATGGCTACGGTTCGCCCGCATGTCATGCCCCTGCCGGCTAAAGACACTTCACGTAAGGGGGAAATTGTATCCGAGATTGTACCGCTTGAAGAAGCTGACATAGCCGTCAAGGTACTTGAGGCGATAGATGAGCGCAAGGCCGGTGAGGTAGATGTCGCGTCGGCGGATATCATAGTATCAGGCGGTCGCGGCATGCGCGCGAAAGAAAACTTTAGCCTGCTTCAGGAGCTGGCTGATGAACTGGACGGCGTTGTTGGTTCCTCTCGCGGTGCCGTAGAGGCGGGCTGGATGCCGGCGGAACGGCAGGTCGGCCAGACCGGGAAAACGGTCCGACCCAAGCTCTACATCGCCTGCGGCATTAGCGGCGCAATTCAGCATTTGGTCGGCATGCAGGACTCCGATGTCATCGTGGCCATAAATTCTGACAAGAATGCGCCTATCTTTGAAGTATCCACCTACGGGATTGTCGGTGATGTGCTCAAAATTGTCCCTGCCTTGACGAAAAGGGTCAGGGAGCTTCGTGCTAAAGGCGTGGATTTCATGGTGGAGAGGCATTGACCGGATGGAAAGGACAAAGAAGTTGATATGGACCCAGTGAGTCATCTGGGAGTTTTCGGGTATGTCCTTTTCTGGGGCTTGACTGCGCTTGCCGCAGGTGTATTCGGCTACCGGCTTTATCAGCTCTATCGTTATCTCTCTCTGGGCAGAAAAGAGGAAAGCTACGGCCAGCTTTTCCGAAGGGCAGTCACGGCCATCGGCCATCTAATTGCCCAGCAGTGCCAGTTCAAGAACCTGACCAGAAAAGACCGTGCCGGTATAGGCCACATGCTCATGGCCTGGGGTTTTCTCTTATTTATTGTCTACTACTTTTTCTTTATTATTATTGCCTCCGGATTCGGCATCTCGGATGTCATGGAGCATAATCCGGTCTACGGCATCTATACCTGGATTATGGACATCGTCGCTCCCTTCATCATGCTGGGAGCACTGTGGGGGATTATCCGGCGCTACATAATCAGGCCACCGCGCCTTGAAGGTCAACGGACTTTTGAGGCGATGGTGATTCTGGTCACTGTGCTCATCCACCCGATAACTCATCTGGGCAAAATTGCCACCCAGATTGCCGCGGGGCACCCTCCAGCCGGCCTGGGTATTCTTACCCCACCGATAAGCACCGCCTTCAGCCATATCTACACCTCCAGCGCTTCACTGGACCTGTGGCACAATGTCTGGTTCTGGAGCCACTGGGGATTTGTCCTGCTGGTGCTGATTATCATTGGCTATACCAGATACCTGCATATGCTCGCTGCCCTCTTGAATGACCTCTTCTCCACGCCACCACCCCGAGGTATTCCCCACCGCATCAACTTGGAGGATGAGGCCACTTTTGGTGTCTCAAGCATAGACGGCTTCACCCGGAAGCAGCTCCTCGACCTTTACGCCTGCGTTGAACCCGGTCACTGCCAGGAGGTCTGTCCCGCCTACGCCACCGGCAAACCGCTCAATCCTCGCTCGTTGATTCAGGACCTCAAGTCCAACCTGTTGACCAATGGGCCATTAATGTTGGAAAAGAAGGAGCCGTTACTGCCGTTAATTGCGGAGAACGGAGAAGGCAGCGTTTCCGAAGAGGTGCTCTGGGAGTGTACCACCTGCGGTGCCTGCATGGAGGTATGCCCGGTAAATGTTGAGCACGTACACCACATCATTGACCTGCGGCGCAATCTGGTGCAGTTACAGGCCAGATTCCCCGATGAACTGCTGAACCTGTTTGAAAATATGGAGCAGCGAAGCAACCCCTGGGGCATTGCTCCATCAGAGCGCGCCAAGTGGGCGAGCGATATTGACGTGAAACCTTTCTCGGCTGATGCGACTGAATATTTATACTACGTCGGCTGTGCCGGCGCCTTTGATGCCCGAAGTCGGCGCACAACCCTGGCTGTCACCAAGATTCTGAATGCAGCCGGTGTTTCCTGGGGTATTTTGGGCAAAGATGAGTCGTGCTGTGGGGATAGCCTGCGACGCCTGGGCAATGAATATGTCTTTGACCGTATGGCGCAGGAGAATATAAGACTATTTGCCGAGAGAGGGGTGACCAAAATTATTACCCAGTGCCCCCACTGTTATAGCACTTTGAAGAACGACTACAAACAATATGGCGCTGAATTAGAAGTCTACCACCATACTGAATTCATCTACGAGTTAATTCAAGACGGCAGACTGAAATTAAATCCGATAACCGACCTGGGAAAACTCGCTTTCCATGACTCCTGCTACCTGGGACGTTACAATAATATTTATGAGGCTCCTCGCCAGGTGCTCACCGCGGTCACCGGGCATGAACCGGCGGAGATGGATTTACACAAGGAGCGTTCTTTTTGTTGCGGTGCCGGAGGTGGCAGGATGTGGATGGAAGAAAGTCTCGGCAAACACATCAATGTGGCCCGTGTTGAACAGGCGCTGGAAAAAGACCCGCAGACAATTTGTGTCTGCTGTCCCTACTGTATGACCATGTTTGAAGACGGGCTGAAGGACAAAAATATCACGGAACAAGTTCAGATTCTTGACCTCGCCGAAATCACGGCTCAAGCCATAAAGTAGCTCATCCATTTCGTTATTTTACGCTTACTTGATTTCTGTTTAAGAAAACTCTGTGAATTTGGTTAATCATGTTTATTTAACCATCGCGACTTCCCATTGCATCAGCCTTACCTCATATAGCAGCTTTTCAGTCTAGCGCACCGGCTTCAGTATGGGACTCTACTGTCTTCGCTCTTATTTCCATCTCACTGGCAGCTCGTTTTTCCTTGGCCTCTTTCAAGACAGCGTGGAGGCCGCCGATGTTCAGATACCAGACGAAGGCGACCGGAATGAGTATCACCGGGATTATCAGGACCAGTGCCAAAATAACTTGCCATCCCATTTTTTGTTCCTCCTTATATTTATTGGCTAAGCCCCTTCATTTCCTTATCTTCATTTTCAGAATAACATCCGTTCGAGTAAATGGACTTCCGCCGCGATACCTAATTTTTGAATTTAAAATAGTAAGCATTTGTACTTATTTCTGGCTGCTTGGGTAGGCACTTTTACCTATTTGTCTTACCTCAAAATAATCGGTAAGCATTTCCTTTCCATTGAGGCGTGGATGGAAAGGGTGTATGATAAAAGCAGCCGGGTAGTGAGGGTAGGGTTTTGGAACAAATAAAGCTTTTAATTGCTGACGACCACGCTGTAGTGCGAGAGGGCACCCGCCAAATTCTCGAGCAGGAATCGGATTTAACTGTGGTGGCTGAAGCCTGTGACGGTGAGGAGGCAATTAAGCTGGCCGGCACATCGCAGCCGGATGTAGCGATTATTGATATTTCAATGCCCAGGGTTGATGGTATTGAAGCCACAAAACAAATAAAGACGCTTTATCCCGGAATAGCAGTTCTAATACTCAGTGCTTATGACGACGAACAGTTCGTCTTCAGTCTCCTGGAAGCCGGGGCCGCCGGCTATTTGCTGAAAAGCGTTCGCGGTCAGGAACTGGTTGAGGCGATAAGGCAGGTCTATAACGGGGAGTCAGTGCTGCACCCGACCATTGCGCGCAAAGTGCTAAACCGGTTTGCCCCAAAGGCGGGCAGGTTGGAGAAGAAAAAGCCTGACAAAGTCTTGAGCAATCGTGAGATGGATGTGCTGAATAAAGCCGCCAGAGGGTTAAGTAATCAAGAGATTGCCGACGAGCTGGTCCTGAGTTTACGTACCGTACAGGCACATCTGGGACATATCTTCAACAAACTGCAAGTTAGCTCTCGGACCGAGGCAGTGGTGCGTGCTATAAAAGAGGGTTGGGTTTCTGTTGATGACCTGCCGGAATGACTGAAAACCGAATATATGCCGAAAGATGACAACACGCTTTTCATCAATAAGTCGACTTGTAACCATCATTCAAAAGCCCGGCTTTTGGTTTACCCTTACAATCATCGTGCTTATAACGGTATTGCACTATGCCGAATCCCAAGAATACCCGGGAATAATCTCTCAACTAATTGCCAACGTGGACTTGACGCGACATGCCTTCGAGAGAATTCTCTTTATGGCGCCTATTGTCTGGGCTGGTTTCCTTTTTGGCTGGAGGGGAGCCTTTGCGACTTCTCTGGTTGCCCTGGCTTGCCTGCTGCCCCGCGCGCTTTTTATCTCAGCGAATCAGACAGACGCCGTCTTTGAAACGGGTGCCGTTTTTGTTATCGGAAATGTGGTGGCCATAAGTTTCGCTTCACTTCGTAAAGAGCGAGAATACCGCAGTCAACTGGAGATAGCCCATCAAGAACTGAAAACTCATATTCAGGCCATAAAGGAAAACGAACGAAGGCTTGTCTCATTGAACCAGATCTCCAGCACAATATCTCAATCGCTGGAACTGGAGCAGGTACTGAATGCGGCGATAGACAACGTTGTAGATATTATGCAGGTTGATGCCGCCTGGATATTCCTGCTCAACGAGGAAACCAGGGAACTCGAGTTATCCGCTCACCGTGGCTTTTCAGAGGAGTTTGCTCGTGGTATAGACAGGCTAAAGATAGGGGAGGGGTTTAGCGGAATAGTAGCTGAGACAGGTAAGCCACTATTTACTGAGGATGCATCCCAGGATTCCAGGCTTGCCCGGGAAGTGGTAAGTAAATATAACGTCCACTCCTTGCTGGCAGTCCCCTTAAGCGCAAAAGGCGAGGTCAACGGGACTCTTGACATAGCCATGCATAGCCACAGGACGTTCCAGGAAGAGGAAGTTGAACAGCTAGCAGCTATCGGGAACCAGATTGGTGTAGCCGTTGAAAACGCGCGTCTCTACCAGAGGCAGCAGGAGGTGGTGGACCAGCTCGCTAAAATGCAAGAAAACCTCCGCTTTTACCTGCAACAGGTAACAAAAGCTCAGGAAGAAGAGAGGAAACGCATTTCTCACGAGCTGCATGATGAAACAATTCAGGCTCTGGTGGTACTTTCCCGCAGATTGGATGCTCTGGCTTCCGATAAAAAAGGGTTACCGGAAGAGCACAGGCACAATCTGGAAGAGATATGGAGGCAAAC
>JABMRL010000055.1 GCA_013202615.1 Dehalococcoidia bacterium | reverse complement strand
ATTGAGCTCGAAACACCTATCCACGAGATAGGCAGCTACGAGATACCCATCAGGCTGACCAAAGATATTATCCCCAAGGTCAAGCTCAGCATCATTGAGGAGGAGAAGATGGAGGGCGAGGATAAGAAAGAGAGCAAGGCAAAGAAAGAGACGAAGCCAAAGGCAAAGAAGAAGACGAAGGCGAAAGCGCCAAAGGCGGCAGCAGAAGCAGAGGCTGAAACCCGGGAGGAAACGGCGGCGGAAGAAACGAAAACTGAGGGGCAAGAGGAGACAGGGTAAGTGAATAACGAGAAGTTACCCCCTCATGACCTTGATGCCGAGGAAGCCATCATCGGTTCACTGCTCATTGATGGCACGGCAATCTATAAAATAGCCATGGTCTTGAGCCGGGGAGACTTCTACCATGAACGAAACCAGTGGCTGTATGAAGCCTGCCTCGCCCTGTACGAACGCAATGAAGCGATAAACCAGATTACCGTGGCCCAGGAGCTGGCCAGGCGGGACAAACTGGAGGCGGTTGGCGGCGCGGCCTTCCTGAGCCATCTTATTTCGGTGTGCCCGACACCGCTGGACATCGAACACTATGCCCAGATTGTCTATCGGCTCTCTGTTATGCGCGGACTGATTGGCGCCGCCGACCAGATTGCCCGTGTCGGCTACGATGCCGGTCCGGACGTCGACACCAGCCTCAGTCGAGCGGAGGATATCCTGTTCCGGCTGCGCCACGGACATGGCGAGCGTGACTTCGTTCATATCCGCCAGGTTCTGGACAAGTATTTTGAGGCGGCCCCACCACCTGAAGAAGGAGACGGCGCTCGCGAGCAGATGCCCTACGTGCTTTCCAACTTCGTCGGCCTAGACGAATTCCTGGGCGGGTTTCAGCGCTCTGACCTGGTGATAGTTGCCGGCCGCCCCAGTATGGGAAAAACAAGTCTGGGCCTCAGTATTGCCCGGAACGTGTCCGTAGAGCAGAAAGCGTGCGTGGCTCTCTTTAGCATGGAAATGTCCCGGGACTCCATTGTCATGCGTTTTCTGGCCAGTGAATCCGGAGTGAACTCGCGGCGGGTCAGGTTCGGGCTTCATACTGAAGACGAGGAAAGGCATATTATGGATGCCACCGGCGTCCTTTCCGAAGCGGCCATCTTCATTGACGACTCTCCGCAATTGAGAGTGGTGGAAATGCGCAGTAAGGCCAGACGGCTCCACTTCGAGAGGGGTCTGGACCTGATTATCGTTGATTACCTGCAGCTGATGCAGGGCGAAGGGCGCGGGGAAAACCGCGTCCAGGAAATCAGCTACATCTCCCGTTCTCTCAAAGCGCTATCCCGAGAACTGAATGTGCCGGTAATCGCGGTATCGCAACTCAGCCGGCAGGTGGAATGGCGCGCCTCACATATTCCACAGCTGTCCGACCTCAGGGAAAGCGGCAGCATTGAGCAGGATGCCGACGTGGTGATATTTATCTACCGCGATGAGTACTATCACACCGAGGAAGAATGGCAGCTGCAGCATCCCGACCGTGAGTACCCGCGGGAAGAGGCCGACATTATCGTGGCCAAAAATAGAAACGGCCCCACCGGTCAGATAAAGTTGCGTTTTCGCCATAATCTGGCCACGTTCTACAATTACGAATACCCGGTAAGTAGCGAAGAGCCGAAGTTGTTATGAGCCAGTTCAGCGGATTTCCAGCCCGAATGGAATTTACTCCCATCCCCAATTATTTCCTGAACGTACTGCTGCCCCGGATAAGCGACATCCGGGAGCTGAAAACAACCCTGCACACGCTGGCAGCGCTCTACCGAAAGCGGGGCCATCCCCGCTTTGTTACCTGTCAGGAGCTGATGAATAACGATGGGCTGATGAAAAGCCTGAAGGCCGACGATGAGGAACCGCAGGAAGCGCTGCGCCGGGCATTACAGATGGCCAGCCAGCGGGGAACCTTCATTCATATTGCCCTGGACAGGGACGGTTCAACCGAAGATATTTACCTGCTCAACACCGAAGCGGACCGAAAGATAGCCGCCAGAATCGAAAGCGGCGAGCTTAAAATAAGCGGACTCAAGGCCGCCGAGAAGACTTACGTGGAGACAGAAGAGCCGCCGGGCATCTTCACGCTGTATGAGCAGAACATAGGCATGCTGACACCACTCATCGCCGATGAACTAAAAGAGGCGGAGAAACTGTACCCTGAGAGCTGGCTCAGAGACGCCGTCAAGGAGGCGGTGGCACTCAACAAGCGGAACATCCGCTATATTATGCGCATTCTGGAAAGATGGTCGACCGAAGGAAAGACTGATGGAGCATATCAGCGAGTTTCTAAGACAGACCCGGACAAATACATCAAGGGAAAATACGGACACATGGTCCGACGCTGAAGAAACCCCTTCTCCAAGCGCCAACTGTCCCATATGCAAGGGCGCCGGGGTGGTTCATCCCTTTTTGCCTTCCGGAAAGCCGGATTTCACCCGGGTGGTGCCCTGCCGGTGCGTGAAAAAGGAGCTTGATGATGAGCGCCTGGCCCGCCTGAAGCGATACAGCAACCTGGGAACGCTCGCCCAGTTCTCCTTCCAGAACCTGGAGCCGCAGGGGAGAAGCGGTAACCCGAAGAACCAGGCACAGTTCCAGCAGGTCTGCGAGACGATAAAAGCGTTCGCCGCTGACCCGAAAGGATGGCTTGTCTTCGTTGGCCCCAGCGGGAGCGGCAAAACGCACCTGGCAGCGGCCCTTGCCAACGAGCGCATCAGCCACGGTTTTCCCGCTTTCTACATCGCCACACCCGACCTTCTGGACCACCTGCGTGCCACATTCAGTCCCAACAGCGAAATCCCCTACGATGAGTTCTTCGACCAGGTACGGAACGCCCCGCTCTTAATTCTGGACGACTTTGGCCTTCAGGCCAGCACCGCGTGGGCCAGGGAAAAGCTTGACCAGCTGCTGACATACCGCTATAACAGCAAGCTGCCGACGGTGATTGTGCCCATTGTTGCGTTGGAGCATCTGGATGACAGGCTGCAGACCCGCCTGACTGACCCTGAATTGAGCAAAGTATGCGTGATTGAAGAGAAGCAGCCCGTGTCTTTCAATTATACCTGGGGACCGGAATTCGAGCTCCAGAAAAGCATGACGTTCGATAGCTTCGACTGGAGGCGGGTGAACCTGTCTTCGGAGCAGCGCGAAAATCTGGAGTCGGCGTACCAGGTGGCTTTTGAGTTCGCCAAGTCGCCCGAGGGCTGGGTAGTTTTCATGGGTGAAACCGGCTGCGGTAAGACCCACCTGGCCGCGGCTATCGTCAATTACCGGTATCAGGCCAGCAAGCCGGCTTTGTTCGTTGTGGTCCCCGAGTTTCTCGACCACCTGCGTTCGACGTTCAGCCCCGAGAGCAAGATATCTTTTGACCAGCTTTTTGAAAAGGTAAAAACAGCCCCCCTGCTGGTGCTGGATGATTTCGGAGAGCAGACCACCACGCAGTGGGTCAGGGAAAAACTGTACCAGGTAATAAACTATCGGTACAACTCGCGGCTGCCCATGGTCATTACCACGCGCTATACGATAGCGGAAATCAACGAAAATATCGAGAGCTCGATAAGCTCACGCCTTATCGACCCCAAGCTCAGCACGCCATTCAATATCACCGTTCCGGATTACCGCGGTGATAACGCCAGCCAGAAAAGGACCTACCGCCGTGAGCGGAGAGGTCGCTGAGCCCTGGGCTGCCACGGTAGCAATCGCCGTGACATCTTCAAATAACTTCACAGGCGCTCTTCACCGTGAGCACCTCCTGCTCTTTGCCAGCCCGGCATTCACACCGTCGGGATGATAGAAGGTATGGCAAACTCGCAATGGCCTAAAATCTCGGCCCTGGCTAATTTGCCGGAAGCGACGTCAACAATATCCTTGAATATTCTTTCACCAGTACCCTGAAT
>JABMRL010000054.1 GCA_013202615.1 Dehalococcoidia bacterium | reverse complement strand
GTCTGGCTATCCAGACGAGAGGTTATTTATCTATCAACTCTGGTGCTGGTAATCTCCATAGCCGCGGGACTGGTTCTGGGGGCAATTGATTATGGCTTTTCTGCCCTCGTCGGAGACGTTCTTCTGGGCCGCTAAACGCTTATTTATGTCGATGACCGCAGGAAAGTTCGTATCCAGCGTGAGCCAAAAGCTAAAAATGAACGGCGAGGTAATTTGTGGCGGATAACGGGAAAAACTGGTACGTCATCCATACCTACTCGGGGTATGAGGAAAGGGTAAAGAAAAACCTCGAGCAGCGCATCAAGGTTATGGACTATGGCAGTGAGATACTGCAGGTGGTGATACCCACCGAGGATGAAATTGAGGTAAAAAACGGCCAGAGACGTACCGTGACCAAGAAAATACTGCCCGGCTATGTCCTGGTGCATATGGAAATGACCGACCAGAGCTGGGGCGTGGTGCGGAATACGCCCGGGGTTACCGGCTTTGTGGGGAGCGGCAGCAAGCCAACGCCGCTGAAGGAAGACGAGGTCGGCAAGATTATAAAGCAGATGGAAGACACGGCGCCCAAGGTGAGGGTAGGCTTCCGCCGCGGGCAGAGTGTCAGGGTCACTGATGGCCCGTTTATCGATTTTGTGGGCCTGGTGGATGAAATCAATACCGAGAAGGGAAAGGTAAAAGTGTTGTTATCCCTTTTCGGCCAGGAAACACCGGTGGAACTGGACTTTTTACAGGTGGAAAAACTGTAGAAAGCCTGAGGAGATGATATGGCAAAGAAAATAAAGGCGATAATTAAGTTGCAGATTCCGGCGGGACAGGCGAACCCGGCGCCGCCGGTAGGTCCGGCACTGGGCCAGCACGGTATAAACATAATGCAGTTCTGCAAGGAATACAACGAACGCACGTCGTCGCAAACTGGCTCCATTGTCCCGGTGGAAATCACCGTTTTTGAGGACAGGTCATTCACCTTCATCACCAAGACGCCCCCCGCCACCGACCTGCTGAAGAAGGCGCTTGGTATGGAGAAAGGGAGCGGCAATACCGGCCATGAAGAAGCCGGCACCATTTCCCGCGACAAGTTGCGCGAGATCGCCCAGGTTAAAGCCAAGGACCTGAGCGCCAACGATATCGAAGAGGCGGAAAAAATAATTGCTGGCACCGCCAGAAGTATGGGAATCAAGGTAGAATAAGAAGATGACTAAACACGGTAAGAAATACAACGAAGCAGCTCAGATGCTCGGCGGGGCGAAAATGTATGCCCCCGAGGAGGCAATCGAGCTGGCGAAAAAGGCGGCGCACGTCAAGTTTGACGAAACCGTGGAGCTGCATCTGCGCATGGGCGTTGACCCGCGCAATGCTTCGCAGCAGGTTCGCGGTGTGGTGCTTCTTCCCCATGGGCTGGGTAAAGGGGTAAGGGTCCTCGTCTTCGCCCAGGGGGAAGCGGTCAGGACTGCCGAGTCCGCCGGAGCCGACTACGTCGGCGGTGATGAACTGGTAAAGAAAATTGAAGACGGCTGGCTGGAATTTGATACCGCCATCGCCACCCCGGAAATGATGGGAAAGGTGGGTAAGCTGGGCAAGATTCTGGGGCGAAAAGGTCTGATGCCTAACCCCAAGTCGGGCACTGTTGTCCCCGCCGAGGACCTCCCCCGCGTCATCGAAGATTCCAGAAAGGGCCGCGTTGAATTCAAACTGGACCGCACCGCCATCATGCACATACCGCTGGGCAAGGTCAGCTTTGATAATGAGCAGTTGATGGGCAATCTGACGGCCCTCATCGAAGCGGTGGTGAAGGCCAAACCCAGTGGTGCCAAGGGGCAATACGTCAGGACGGCCGTGTTGACGACGACCATGGGGCCGGGAATAAACCTTGACCTCAAGCCAACCCTGGCGCTCACCAGCAGCTAATAAAGGTTTACTTTCCGGAGTAAACCGGTTAAAATAAACGAGACAACTGAATAGACTGTCCTGAGACAGCGGGTGCCGGAAACGGCTTAATCAGCAAGCCTGCCGAGGATGATAGAGAATCCGGGTGAACTGGATTAAATTATCCCTGTGCAGCGGGCGCAGGGATTTTATTATGGCTTGACCGGGATGTTCAGGAGGTAAGAAGAAATGCCGCGAGAAAAAAAAGTACAGATTGTTGATGAACTGAGCCAGGTCCTTTCGGAGTGCAGCATCGGCATCCTGACCGACTACCGGGGACTGTCC
The DNA here is from genome assembly GCA_013202615.1 of Dehalococcoidia bacterium. GTDB lineage: Bacteria > Chloroflexota > Dehalococcoidia > Dehalococcoidales > RBG-16-60-22 > E44-bin89. The sequence goes on along the minus strand of JABMRL010000054.1, from coordinate 2,644 downwards.
ACTGCCGAAATAACCAACCTGCGGCGCAGCCTCAGGAAATCAGAAATCAGTTACCGTGTGGTGAAAAACACACTGGCCAGGTTTGCCGCGGAAAAGGCGGGCAGAAGCGAGCTGGTACAATTTTTTGAAGGACCGGTAGCGATTGCCTTTGGCTACGGCGACATCGTGTCGCCGACCAAGGTTCTGGCCGATTACCTGCGAACACAGAAAACAGCCTTAACGATAAAAGGTGGCTTTGCCGGAGATAGCATCTTTACTCCGGCGGATATCGAAAACCTGGCTTCATTGCCGTCTACTGAAATTTTGCTGGGCAGAATACTGGCCGGGATGCAAAGCCCTATTTATCGTCTGGTTAACTGCCTGTCAAACCCCGTGAGAGGACTTATGGGGGTACTGCAAGCAAGAGCGAAACAACTGGAGGGAGGATAATATGGCAGAAGAGAAAGAAACAGAAGCGACACCGGAAACCACTGAGGCGGAAGCAGAGGTAGAAGAGCAACCTTCTGCGGAAAAGGAAGCGGAAGCCGCACCGGAGGCGACTGCTGAAGCCGCCGAGGCTCCGGCGGAAAAAGAAGCCGTAGCCGCCGAGCCAAAAGCCGAGGAAGCTCCGGAGGCAAAAGAAGAGCCGCCGACCGGGAAAGCTGAGGGAAAACCCAAAGCGGAGAAGAAAAAGGCTGAGGAAGCGCCGGCCCCACCGGCCAAAGAGAAGGTAAAAGTATCTCCGGCCATTCAGGAGATAATGAACTCAATCAAGAAGATGACCGTGATGGAGCTGGCGGACATGGTCAAAGCGCTGGAAGCCGAATTTGGCGTTAGCGCAGCGGCGCAAGTGGTAGCCGCAGCACCGGCAGGGGGAGCACCGGCAGAGGCCGCAGATAGTGAAGAGCAGACCGAGTTCAGTGTCATTCTCACCGAGGTTGGCGCCAACAAGATAGCCGTCATCAAGGCGGTGCGCGAAGTGACCACGCTGGGCCTGAAAGAATCAAAGGATTTGGTGGAAAGCGCGCCAAAGCCAGTGCGTGAAGGGGTAAACAAGGAAGAGGCGGCAACAATCAAGGGGAAAATTGAAGCTGCCGGGGCTAAAGCGGATATCAAGTAATCCCGGAATCACCTGTCTCTTGAAAAAGAGGCCTGAATAGCCTATAGTAACCACTAATGAAGCTCCGGTTTACGGAGAGTGGTGGGGCATGTTAATACGGGATTGTTTAGTACTGATTGGTGCTGGTGGCCTGTTCCTGATTGTTGGTATCTTGACGTATGCCTGGGGCAAGCGGGAAGAAGAAAGCTACTACGGTGAAATAGCGAAGCGCCCCGGAGATACCCGCGAATTTATGGAACGCTGGCCACCACGCCTGCAGCCCGGAGCCCTGAAGATAGGAGGCGCCATCGCCATCGGCCTCGGTGCGGTTTTGCTGATTACGGGCGGCATCTTCTTTCTTCTTGTGTAAAAGGTGCCCGCCGTTGGCGTATTACTCAACGGGCGGTGGCAGACTCAATTCCTGAAGGTCGGACTCAATTCTGAGGGCATTGGCCTGAAGCCGGTTTGACGGTATCACCCGACCGTCCTGATAGACGAACCAGCCTGCCTGCTGCCAGTATAATTCTTCCTGCCAGTTATCAACCCCGTTCATATCCACCGTGACGTACCAGACGCTGCTGCCGTCTTTGAAGAGCTCTGATTCGGCACCCCAGTTATCACTGGCGGCGGAGAACTCGGCAAGGTAGTCCTTGGCCTCGTGGCTCACCGCTAGGCTGAGCAGGTGCTCGTAGACGGCAAGGGTAGCCCTGTCCCCGGAATTGAGGAAGGTGGTCGATACCGGTTTCTCCGGCTCCGGTGATGGTTCCTCGGGAGCGGGGAAAGTAAGGCCCTCACAGCCCGAGGCGGTTATAACCGCGGCTAAGAGCATAATAATTACCGTAAGCGATGCATAGTGTCTTCTAAACCAGCGCCTCATTATCTCCTCCCGACTAATTAGTTTATATTTCCGACCTTCTTGGTCGGTACTGAATGGCTTCCGCGACGTGGTTAGCTTTAATTATAGCAGAATCTTCCAGGTCAGCGATAGTCCGGGCCAGCTTGAGGACGCGGTGGAACGCCCGCGCCGAGAGGTAAAGCTGCTTCATGGCTGCCTTCAGCAGGCCCTGGGCGGCCTCTTCCACCTGGCAGAAACCCCGGATTTCGGATGGTGTCATGTCAGCGTTGCCGGTGAGGCGTGTCCCCCGGAACCGCTCCAGCTGAATGGAGCGGGCGGCGTTGACCCGGGACTGGACGGTTGCTGATGATTCTCCCAGTCGGTCGTCGGCAAGTTTCTCATAGTCGACGTGCGGCACCTCGATGAAGATGTCCACCCGGTCTATGAAAGGGCCGCTGATACGCCGCTGGTAGCGTGACACCAGGCCCGGGGAGCAGGTGCACTTGCGAAACGGGTCACCGTAGTAGCCGCAGGGGCAGGGGTTCATGGCGCCGACCAGCGTGAAATTGGCGGGGAAGGTAACCCGCCCTTGTGCCCGGCTGATGGTCACCACCTTATCTTCAAGCGGCTGGCGCAGCACCTCCAGCAGGGAATGGCCGAACTCGGGTAGCTCATCAAGAAAGAGCACGCCGCGGTGGCTGAGGCTGATTTCACCCGGCCTGGGCCAGTGC
>JABMRL010000010.1 GCA_013202615.1 Dehalococcoidia bacterium | reverse complement strand
CGAAATTCCACCACATTTCGATAATAGTCAAGGATCTGAACAGGGCCATAAAATATTATGAAGCCCTGGGTATAGGTCCATTTGAGCCCTCAAACATGGTCCATATAGACAGGAAACTCTACGGCAAGCCTACCCCTACCGATATCAAAAACGTGGTAGCGGCGACAAATCTGGGGCCGATAGGCATTGAGTTGCTTCAGCCTATTTCTGGAGATTCCCCTCAGAGAAGGTTCCTGGAGAGCCGTGGTGAAGGCATTCATCACATAGCCTTTATCGTGGATGACATTAAAGAGGCGACCGATATAATGACCGAAGCTGGATTCGAGGTAATCTCCGGCTCCAACAACGAAGGTGGCGGCGGCATGGCTTTCTTTGACACTGATAAGGTGGGCGGCGTTCAGATTGAGCTGGAGCAACTGCCACCTCACCTCGAGAACGACAGATACTGGGGCCTGAAACCGTGGAGCAAATGACGCAGATGTGTGAATTTAGAGTACGTGACTCAAAAGTGTAAAGACTGAGTGCCGGGATGAAACTTGAGAAAAAAGTGGCCATCATAACCGGGGCTGGCAGAGGACTCGGCCAGGGAATCGCTTACTGCTTCGCCGAAGAGGGGGCTGACCTGGTCCTCTGCTCACGAAGTTTTACTGAGGTGGAAAAGACTGCCGAGAAAATCAAGTCAATGGGCCGCAGCGCCCTGCCCGTCCAGACGGATGTTACACAATCTCAAGAGGTGCAGCAGCTGGTCCAGGACACTCTGAATACCTTCGGTAGGATAGATATACTGGTCAATAACGTTGGCGGCGGCCGCAGCGACGTCGGTGTGGGAGGTGGCGCAGTAAGCAAACGGGGTTTCAGCATCCTTGATCTTAGCGACGATGATTGGGATGGTTCCTATGAGGTAAACCTCAAGTCGCAGGTGTATATGTGCAAGGCGGTGGCGTCGCATATGAAAGCCCAGAAAAGTGGCAAAATTATTAATATCTCCTCAATCGCCGGGAAAACTGGCGACCCCTATCGCATGCCCTATAGCGCCATGAAAGCAGCCACAATAAACTTCACCCGGGCGCTGGCCAAGGAATTGGCCAGAGATAACATTAACGTCAACTGTATCTGTCCCGGGCTTATCTATACCCCGGCCTGGCAGGTAGGCGCCAAGATACTCCTTGAGAAAGCACCAGCCTATCAAACGTTGAAGGCGCCCGAGAATGTCTTTCAGGAGTATGTGAAGAGGCTGGTACCGCTGGGCAGGGAACAGACGGCAGAGGATATCGGCCGCACCGCCGTGTTTCTGGCTTCGGATGATGCCAGAAACATAACCGGCCAGGCGATAAACGTCGATGGCGGCATTGTCATGGATTAGATATGTAGAGAGCAGGAGCATTCAGCATGAAGAAGAAAAACAGAGGAGAGTTGTTCTCAAGGCCGCATCACCTGGCGGTAATTGTCAAGGACATGGATGAAGCAATTGAATATTATCAGGCTCTGGGCATGGGGCCATTTGAACCAGTAAAAGTAGTCCATACAGACAGGATGCTTTACGGCAAGCCTGCTCCCTCTGATATTAAACTCATTGCCAGAGGAGGGCAGATGGGGCCAATATGGCTTGAGCTAATTCAACCCGTTTCCGGAAAATATATCCATAACGAATTTTTGGAGCGTCGAGGCGAAGGCATAAATCACATGTCCTTCCTTGTGGATGACATCGAAGAAGCGATTTCAATAATGGCTGAAGCAGGATTTGAGGCCATCGTATATCAAAAAAATGTGGGTGGCGGCGGCATGGCTTTCTTTGATACTGATAAAATTGGCGGTGTTATTATTGAACTGCAGGAGTTACCACTAGGTGTAGATCGATATTATGGCAGTACAACATCGAATAAATAATTGCTTCTACCCATAAAGATGGATGGATAAGTCTGTTTCGTTCAGCTAAGTAACAATCGTCTGTTTTGTGCAGTCGTGGCATGTTGACTACTCAACCTTGGTCGCGTAGTCACAATTCACAGCTGTCCCGACACTTAAAGCAGCTACATAAAGGGATTCCGTTTTCCCTGACAATAGGGGGGCGAGCTATCGCGTTATCAAGGGCATAGTCGCAATAACATACTTCCCTTTAGGCTGGAAGTAACATTCTGACGAAATGTGCACTATTATATTCTCTCGCGATTCAACCATTATTTAGTCGTTAAAGGTTGGGGATACTCTAGGCTGTATACTTCTCTGGCTCGGCCTTGAACTTATCATGGCAAACCGCTGAGCAGAAGTGGTAGGTTTTTCCCTGATAATCTTCAGTGGCCGCCGCAGTGTTTGGGTCAATATCCATTCCGCATACTGGGTCTTTTACTGTTGCCATTATTTTCCCCTCTTGTGTTTTTTCTTCTCTAACTTCAACCCTAGGTGCTGTCGCCGACGGAGTTGCTCCAGCCGCTGCCAGAGTGATAGGTTTATAACCACGCAACCGGTTGGAGTTGGTGACTACAGAAAGGGAACTAAGGGCCATGGCCGCAGCAGCAATCATGGGGCTTAGCAACAACCCGAATGGTGGGTATAGCACGCCGGCAGCTACTGGAATACCCACAGTGTTGTAGAAGAAGGCGAATATCAGATTCTGGCGGATGTTTCGCATGGTAGCGCGACTCAATGTTATGGCTGTTACCACTCCGTCCAACTCCCCAGAGATAAGGGTGACGTCTGAAGCTTCAATGGCTACATCGGTACCGGTGCCGATGGCGATGCCAACATCGGCCTGTGCCAGAGCTGGAGCATCGTTAATACCGTCACCTACCATACCCACTAGCTTGTTCTCCCCCTGAAGACGACTTACCTCCAGGGCTTTATCTTGAGGCAGAACCTCAGCCAAGACTCGCTCGATACCCACCTGTCGGGCTATAGCCTCGGCAGTACGCCGGTTGTCCCCGGTAATCATTACTACCTCGATACCCAATCGCCTTAGCGTGGCTACGGCAGCTACGGAGTCCTCTTTAATCGTGTCAGCTACGGCAATCACGCCGGCTGGCCTGCCGTCTACCGCGGCAAACATGGGCGTTTTCCCCTCGGCAGCCAGGCGCTCTGCCTGTTCTTCCAGAGCGTCGGTTTCTATACCGGCATCATCCAGCAGATGACGATTACCTACCAATACCTGACGCCCATCCACCGTCACCTGAATTCCTTTTCCGGTGACTGATTGAAACTCCCCAGGCTCAGCCAGTTTCAGTCCTTTATCTCTGGCCCCCTGGATAATAGCCTGGCCCAGCGGGTGCTCAGATGAACGCTCTGCTGATGCCACCAAGTGCAACAGTTCATCGGCGGCAATACTATTCTGAGGAACTACATCTGTCAGAGACGGCTGACCCTTGGTAATAGTACCGGTTTTATCCAGCACCAGAGTATTCAGCTTATGCGCTGTCTCCAGGGCTTCTGCGGAACGGATGAGAATACCATTCTGGGCGCCCTTCCCGGTGCTCACCATGATAGAGAGTGGCGTGGCTAGCCCCAAAGCACAGGGACAGGCGATAATAAGTACCGCCACCGCGTTAACAAGGGCAAAGATAAGGGCTGGCGTGGGTCCGAAATTGAACCAGATGATAAAAGTGCCGATGGCAATGAAGATTACTATAGGAACAAAGCGGCTGGCAATCAGGTCGGCCAGACGCTGGATAGGGGCCTTGGAGCCCTGGGCTTGCTCCACGAGCTGGATTATTTGGGCCAGCATGGTGTCTTTACCCACCTTGGTAGCCTTGAAGCGAAAGGCACCGGTCTGATTGATAGTGGCACCGATTACGGTATCGCCTTCACCTTTGGTCACTGGTAAACTTTCCCCAGTGACCATGGACTCATCAAGCGTAGAGCGTCCTTCAACAATCTCCCCATCCACCGGTACCTTCTCACCGGGGCGCACTATAACAATATCATCAAGCTGAACCTGCTCAATAGGGATATCTTCTTCTTCTCCGCTACGGAGTACTCGGGCGGTCTTAGCCTGGAGCCCGATGAGCTTGCGAATCGCCTCGCCGGTGCCGCCCTTGGCAATTGCCTCAAGGAGACGACCCAGCATAATGAGAGTGAGGATAACCCCTGCAGCTTCGTAATAGACCAGACGGAAGGCTACCGGCAGTATACCCGGAGCAATAGTAACCACTAGACTATAGCCAAAAGCAGCAATCGTGCCTATGGTGATAAGTGTGTTCATATCAGCAGTGCGGTGGCGTAAAGTTAGCCAGCCGGTGCGGTGGATAGGCCATCCGGTGTAGAACATAACCGGGGTTATCAACGCCAGCTGGAACCAGTGGTTGAGTAAAATGGAAGGAAGCCAGGGCACATCAAAGAAATCGCTAGTCATCACGGCGAAGAGCACCGGAGCTGTCAGGATAGCTCCAACGACAAGCCGCCGTGTCAGGTCTTTCCGTTCGGCACGCCGATCAGCGGCCTCACGATCCTCTGTCTCCTCACTGCCAGGATTACTCCTTATCTGCAGCTTATAGCCACTATTTTCAACGATTTCTCGCATTTTTTCCGGTGATATCTGCGCCGGGTCATATCGGGCGGTGACGCGGTCAGCACCAAAATTGACACGAATATCATCCACGCCTGGGAGCGTGCCAATCGCCGTTTCGATATTTACTGCACAAGTCGGGCAGGTAATACCGCCACCGGTAACAGCAAACTCTACCTGCTCCGTTTTACCTACGGGCATGGTAGGTCCTACACCCACAGCTACAGCATACTCATGGGCCTTTTCCTCTCCTTCCCCAGGAGTTGGTTCTACTGCGGATTCCTTACCTTCCTCAACAATAAGGGTGCCATGGAGCATGTTCATACCACAGGCGAAGCCGAACTCACCAGCTTTGTCCGGAGTGAATTCAAGCGTCGTTCTAGCAAACGGCGGCAGCGTCTTGCTGACCTGAAAATCAGGAAAGACCACTCTGGAGCTGCAGTCGCCAGCCTCTTGGCGATCAAATATCAGGCGAAGCGGGACATCTTTTTGAACCCGGATAATATCTGGAGAATAACCACCCTTAACGGTGACGGTTATCTCCTGCACGTTTCCTTTAACCTGGGCAGTATGGGCTTGCTTGGGCCCGAAGAAAAACCAGGCTAAAAACCCGATAACTCCCAATCCACCCAGAGTAACTACGATTTCAGCTACAGGCATAGCACACCTCCTGCTTCAACCTACTAAAGGTCTGTTTGTGGCTCAATAGGAACCGCATGTGCCGTTATCTCTATATTACAACTCTGGTGCTCCTGACACCATTCTTGGCATTTCTCAGCCCACTCCCTCTCCTCATAGGCGAAACCACAAGCCTCACAAATATAGAGCGTTTTCCCCTTATCCTTAACCTCCTTAACCATTTCGCTAGTTTCTCCCTGAATAAAGAGTCAGGACAATTTATTATAGAGAAATCCAAACAAATATATGAAGACGAATGTGGTGTGAACCCCGTTAAACTGGAGTAAATCAGGCCACTAACAAGATATTTTTTAATGTTCTATGAGCATACTGTAACGGGCTCAGGTAGTCAAGACTCTGATGCAAACGATCGGTTCGATACCAGGCACGGTAGG
>JABMRL010000053.1 GCA_013202615.1 Dehalococcoidia bacterium | reverse complement strand
TCAGGGTATTCGCCAGGTCAGGCTGCGCAAACACCTCGCCGGCTTCAGGTGCCCGTCCTCCAGGCAGATAGGTGCGGGCAGCGGCAGCATCCTTTTCCAGCTTTGGCTGGCTGACCTGCCACCAGTGGGCAATCGTCTCCGTAACCGGATACCCGTCTTCGGCAAGGGCAATCGCCGGAGCCAACACCTGGCCCAGACTCATCGTGCCGCAGGAATCAAGCAGGCTGCACCAGCCATCCAGAGTACCGGGGATGGTAACGGTATGAATCCCCGTTTCCGGCATTTTCGGAAAGCCCAGCTCCCTCATTTTCTCCAGACTGGCGGCATACGGGGCTCGCCCGCTGGCGTTCAGGGCTTTCACTTCCCCGTCTTTATGGAGAAACACCAGGGCAAAGAGGTCACCGCCCAGACCGGTCATCATCGGCTCAACCACGTTCAGGGCGGCGGCGGTGGCGATGGCGGCGTCGATGGCATTGCCACCTTTCTGGAGTATGCTCACACCGGCCTGTGTTGCCAGAGACTGACTTGAAGCCACCATACCACCCTTGCTCATCACCACGGCACGACGGGACGGAAACGCGTATTTCATACACTCACCCCTTTTCTCTTTTATCAGGCCAGATAGCCAATATCTATATATAATACCATCGGCGTTGACCCGTTTCCACAGACCAATAATCTCAATGTCTATGGAAATCAGGGGCTGATTGGGCTAGAATAGAGAGCGGCTATTGCTGAAATAAATGAGAAGGAGTGGATATGCCGGAGCTATCAGAAAAGGAAATGCTGGAAAAATTACGCGGCTTCGATACTCCCTCAATCACCAACATCGTCGCCACGTATCCGAACAACCCTCTCTGCCTGGGACTTTACGAGCCCTGGCGTGAGAACTGGTACACCGACCAGTCAGTCCGCTGCCCTTTCCCTGAACTCGGAGCGCGGATTGGCTACGCCGTCACGGTAAGTTTCGCCCTGCCCAATCCCAGCTACAAGCGCTGGTCAATCATCGACCTGTTTGAAATCATCGCCAGCGCAAACAAGCCCACCATCCTCATCATCAAGCAGGAGTTCCCGCCTGATATACAACCTAAAGTGGGGCTGGCCGGAGGCCAGATGACCACCGCCCTCAAAGCCTGCGGGGTGGTGGGGGTGGTCACCAACGGACCGACGAGGGACATCGATGAGATACGGCCTCTGGGAATACAATACCTTACCAGCGGCGTAACACCGGGGCATGGTGAAATGGCGATTAGCGCCATCAACGTGCCGGTATCGGTCGCGGCGATGGATGTTGCTCCCGGCGAGATAGTTCACATGGACGAAAACGGTGCCGTCAAGTTCCCGGCAGATAAACTGGCCGACATCTGCAAGAACATCGATGCCTTTACCGCCAAAGAGAAAGAACGCGCCGCCAACGTGCTGGCGGCAAAAACGTTCGCCCAGATAAAAGCGGCCTGGAAACGGGAAGACCTGCCAGGCTAAACCAGCCTGGCGTCCTGCAGGATTTCCGCCATCCACCGTGCCGCCTTGCCCACTACCTCCGGGCAGTAGATATCATGGGCACCGGCATTGTGGAATTTTTCAGCCTCCTGCTTGTCCGCCAGATAATAGGGCCGGCCCATCATCTTGGTCTGGATATTGCGGCAGACGATGGAACCATACTCGTCGATGAATTTCTGGCGTAACTTTCCCGCCAGCTCATGGGTCTGGTAACGAACGCCTTTGGAATCGGCGAAATCATCCCTCTCCCGGCCCACTATATGGCCCATGACCATGATGGCGCCGACGTAGGCGCCGCAGCCCCCTTCACCGCTCAGTGCCGAGCCGCCGGAAAGACCGGTGGCCGCCTTGAATATGTCATCGTTTCTGATGTCGAAAACATCCTGAAGCGCGGCGATAGCACACTGGCTGCAGCCTCGATATGTTTTCTCGTAGTGCTTGCCCAGTTCATAGGCTTTTTCGGCAATGCTTTCCGCCATAAATCTGACCTCCTTATCGCATACTTGTTATTTATTACCCGGGATACAGACCGAACCTATTGTAGCAGCCACATTTATCGTTATCAAGGCATGGCCCGTTATCTTTGCCTCGGCTCGCTGAAGCGGGGCTGATAAGGCGCAGCGGCCACAATTACCTCCACGCTGACCCCGGTGGCACTCTCCACCCTGGCAGCTATTTCTTTCAGTTTTTCCGACGGAACCTCGCGCAGCGAGGAAGCGGCAGACGGGCGGTGGAGGGAGTAAATCTGGGCTTTTATCGGCTTTATTTCACCAACGCGCTCAACCCACGAATCTATTTTCCGCTGGTCAATATTCTGATATGCTCCATCGACGAACATGGTCTGCAGGGTAACATTCGGCATTGATTTCAGACTCTCCAGTATTGCCTGGTAGTCGACCTGCGGGCAGGGGCGGTTTATCTCCCGGAACGTCTCAATTTCTCCGGCATCGAGCTTCATTACCTTAAAGTCCAGCTTCTCCAACGCCGTGCGTACCTTCTCTACGGTTGCGACTGAGGAATTGGTCAGCACCCC
>JABMRL010000052.1 GCA_013202615.1 Dehalococcoidia bacterium | reverse complement strand
TGATAGACTGGCAGTCAAAAGGTCGGGGGTTCGAATCCCCCCAGCTCCACCAGAATTTGAAGCTAAATTACCAAAAAGTAAGCCCCCGAAAACCGGGGGCTTTTCTGTTTTGCTACTAATTTGCTACTAAACGATTTGATTTGACAATCCTTTATCCTGAATAACGATATCGTCAAAGCAGTTCGCGGCAGCCTCTTGGAGTCCGGGGACTACATGGCTATAGGTATCAAGCGTTACCTGTATGCTGGCGTGACCTACTAAAGCTCATAGACCAACCATCTGGAGGGCTTATCAGGGGAATCAGGGTGTCAAGATACTAAATAACCGCCGTCAACCACAATCAAGTCGCCGGTGATATAACCAGCCAGGTCTGATGCCAGGAATAGAGCCACCCTGGCGATATCATCGGCATCTCCCATCCTGCCTAGAGCAATACGGGAAATAAAAGACTTGAGTTCCTTCAGCTGGGATTTTTCCTGCGCACCCCCCATGTGTGACAGAATACCCTGCGTCTTAATACTCCCAGGGGCAATGGCGTTAACGCGAATACTATGTGGGCCAAGTTCCCGTGCCATACTTTTAGTCAGCATTAACACGCCGCCCTTTGAGGCGTCATACGCAGACATGCCCGTGGATGATGGATGAACCGCTTCAATAGAAGCAATGTTGATAATGCATCCGCCCTGTCGTTTTTCTATCATGTCTCGGATTGTGTATCGACTGCAGAGAAATGTTCCCATTAAGTTTACCAATATCACGCGCTCGAAATCTTCGCCGGTCATTTCATCAAGAGGTTTTCGGGGATAAACACCGGCGTTATTTACTAGTATATCAATACTGCCCAATTTACTGACAGCATCGGTGACCATATTTTTCACATCCTCTTCCTGGGTTACATCGCATTTTAGGAATTGTGCGCTATATCCGTAATATTTAAGTTTAGCAGAGGCTTTTTGAGCTTCGCTGGCATTAATATCAGCTATAAGCACCCTGGCTCCTGCTTCGGCAAGCCGGTAGGAAATGGCGAGTCCAATACCCATAGCTCCACCGGTAACAATCGCACCTTTACCGGCAAGATTGATGAGGTTTTTCAGCGGTATACTTTCTTGCGTTAAACCCATTCCGATTTCCCCGTAGATAGTACTGCCGTTTATCTCTGGAGAAATATATTAAGAGGCTATTCCACAGAAATTATATAGCAGTAGTTAGGTTGACCGCCATCTACTACCCCGATCTCAAGCCTGGGATAGCGCTCAGAAATTTTATTACTTATCTGCTCTGCTTCAATCTGGTTGGCATCTTTGCCATGGTAGAGCGTAATTACGCCTGCCTGTTTCAAATCAATCAGGGTTAACAACTGGAATATGACGTCTTCGGGCGTGTCGCCGGCCGCAAGCAATTCGCCGTCAAGCAGGCCAATCAGTTGCCCCTCTTCAATGTTCAGAGAGTTTAATCTGGTAGCACGGGTTGCTCGCATAATCTCGATTGTTTTGACGGTAGTTATGGCTTCAGCCATCTGTTCGATACTGGTCTCAAAATCATCTTCGGGAATAAACGTAATGAGGGCTGAAATTCCTTGAGGAATCGTCTCAGCAGGGATTACTTTAATGTTCTTTTTAGTCAGGGACTGAACCAGGAGAGCGGTAGGGATTACGTTCTTGTTGTTTGGTAGAAGGATGATATTATCTGTGGGCAATTCTTCGACAGTCTGGAGTATATCGAAGGTACTGGGATTCATTGTCTGCCCGCCGGGAACGATGGCAGAAGCATTCAGGTCGGAAAAAACTTTTACTATTCCATCTCCGTTGGCCACAGCGACAACGGCGGTGTGTACATCCATCATTTTTTCTCGATGTAGCAGCAGGAACTCTATGTGCTGCTCGTCCATGTTGCGTATGTCGATATCAAACAGGGTGCCAAAAGAGGAAGCGATTTTGGTTACGCCATCAGGATTCTGAGTGTGTATGTGCACCCTGATTGTTGATGAGTCGCCTACCACCATCAGTGACTTCCCCATATCCTCCAGGACATTTCTGAGCTCAGCTATGTCAAGACTCTCGCCTCTGACCATAAACTGTGTGCAAAAACCGTAGGGGTCTTCTTCACGTGAAATCTGTGACGGCGCTGCCACTGATGGCAGCTGGCTTGCAAGCAGTTCGGGAGAGCGTTTATCGGTATCACCTTTGAGATAGAGTAAGGCCCCCTCTAGAAATGTATACAATCCATGCCCACCGGCATCTACCACGCCAGCATCCTTCAGCACGGCAAGGAGATTGGGTGTGTTCACTACCGATGCTCTGGCAGCGTTGACCGCTGCTTCCAGAATTGATACCGGACTGGCATCGGAGCTGGACGCTTCCAGCCCGGCAGCGGAGGCGGCATCTCTTATGACAGTCAGGATAGTACCTTCTACCGGATTACTTAACGCCAGATAAGCCGTTTCTGAAGCTTCCTGTAAGGCCTGTGCCAGGTCCATTGCCTTAATGGTCTTTTTCTCTCTTAGACCCTGGCTGAAGCCACGCCAGATTTGTGAAAGGATCACGCCGCTATTGCCACGAGCGCCCATTAGCGCTCCTTGGGCTATTGCTTCCGCCATTGAGGATATACTCCCATCAGTAAGCTGAACCGCCTCAGCAAGGCTGGTGCGCAGAGTGAGCAGCATGTTTGTACCGCAGTCACCATCAGGTACCGGATAGACGTTCAAAGCATTAATATCAGGGGCAATTCTTTCCAGCCAGCTGGTGCCGGCGGCGAACATTGCCCTTAAGTCGTGGCCGTCAAGAATGACTCTTCGTTCCATAATTGTATCTCTCCCGGTCAGGTAATAACCCGAGCTTCATATGCCAGCCTTTATATTTAAGAATAGAAGGATACCGCCACCACCGGTCCCGTATGGCCGGACATCACCGGCGTGTAGGCAGTCAGATAAACTTCGCTACAGTTGAATCTGGAAGTGACGAGTTGTTTCAATTGTCCGCCATTTTCAACAGAGTCGGTGTAGTGCACGTTGACACGTATCGGCTGGTTGGTATCGACATGCTCCGCCATCAGTTCAAGCACCTTGGCCAGGGCTTTCTCTTTGCCTCTGGCCCGGCCCATGTTTTCGACGATTCCAGTGTTACTGACCATACCGATTATCGGTTTCACCTGGAACAGTTCCCCCATATAAGCCGTCTTGGGAGCTCTCCCGCCCTTGATGAGATACTTCAGAGTCTCCATGGCGACCAGAAACTTGACTCTTGGGATCATATCGTTGGCTACTTGAACCACTTCGGCCAGGTTCTTGCCTCCCTGAGCTGCCCGGGCCATTTCCAGAACGATGAAGCCCTGTGCTCCGGCGGCAGTCCGGCTATCAACTATCTCGATATTAACCCCCGGGTTATCTTTTTTAAACAGGTCACGAGCTTGAACGGCGGCTTCACAGGTAGCACTTAAACCTTTGGAAACAAAGATACAGGCGATGTCATTGGTGGTCTTACTCAGGTCTTCAAAAACCTGGGTGAACTCGGCCAGAGCCGGCGCACCGGTAGTGAATTCCTTGATATCCCCGAACATCTTCCAGAAGTCTTCGGGGCTAATGTCTACCTGATCGCGGTAAGGCTTGCCATTGATATTGAGAGCGAGGGGTACAGCCTTTATCCCGTATTCATCGATTTTCTCCGGAGGCAAGCAAGCGATAGTGTCAGTAACGATACCCACATTAACCATCTTCTGACCTCCCTTTTTTTTTATTACGCCTCTTTTACCGCCACAATACCCGGGGTATTTTTACCAGGTAAGACTTATAGCACCATTTTGGCAAACGCTCCGGCAATTAGTTTCATGATTGCTGCTACATAAACGGTAACCGGGGCATAGTATCGACAGTCGTTTTCGTGCTGTCTCAGCCACTTTAGCTTTAGGTTCTCGCCCGTCCTCATGAACT
>JABMRL010000051.1 GCA_013202615.1 Dehalococcoidia bacterium | reverse complement strand
TCCATCGGCTCTCTTCACCTGAAGTCTCCAAATCCGCTAATAATATGTCAGAGTATAGCATCGATAGATGCTAATGACAATTTATAATCTACCTCACCCCCTTAATCCCCCTCTCCTTTGGAGAAGAAGGGGAAGAATATTAAAAGAGGGGCTAGCGCCCCTCTTAAACACCCTTTCTATACCTTTATTCAGCCTACTTCATACTTAACAGATACTCCTTCAGCCACCTCAGGGCAGCTTCGGCGGCGTCCTGTTTGTTCTGTTCGCGGTTGCCCGAGAAGTTATGCTGCCGACTGTACGTTTCGTCTTTAATGGACAAGCCGAGGTAGAACAGGCCTGCCGGCTTTTCTCTGGTAGCCCCACCCGGCCCGGCAACCCCGGTATCCGCAAGGCACACATCCACCACCAGCAGCTTCCGGCCTCCCTCCGCCATCTCCTCGGCCACCCGGGCGCTTACGGCGCCATGCTGGTCAATGGTCGCCTCATCCACGCCAACTATCCGGGCCTTCGCTTCGTTGCTGTAGGCAGTTACCGAACCCTTGTAATAGTCGGAACTGCCCGGCACATTGGTTATGCGGTGGGAGATGAGCCCGCCCGTGGCTGATTCCACTAACCCCAGCGTCATCCTTTTCTTGCGTAGTAAATCGCCGATTTCCTGTTCAATGATGGACATATCAGTTTTCCTTTACCTTAATATTCCTGCACGGCCTTGTTCATTCCCCAATTATATAATAAACTAGGCTTAACGGATAAAAATACATCAGGAGGATAAGCAATGGGTCTAACAGCTGTTATTCTGGGCATCATCGGTACGCTCTGCGCCGCAATGGGCATTGTGACCGCCGCCGATATAATTGCACCAATTATGCCCCAATTTACCTGGACTTTCTGGTTCTCGCTTTCGGGGCTTTTAATTCTGGGCGCCATCGCCTTCTGCGTCGGCCGCGGCTATTATGAATAATGTGTATCTTTCCTGACGAAATATATTAAGAAAAAATGTGAGGTTTCAGGCTATGGGTATGATACGTGGTGACGATTACCGGGAGAGCCTGCGCAGGGTCAAGCCGGAGATTTACTTTATGGGAGAGAAAATCGATAGCGTGGCAGACCACCCCGCCTTTATCCCCCATATAAATGCCGTCGCCCTGACCTATGACATGGCGTGGGCACCCGAATTTGAGGAACTGCTGACCACCAAATCCCACCTGACGGGAGAGAAAATCAACCTTTTCACCCATGTGCACCACAGCACCGATGACCTGATACAGAAGGTGAAAGCCCTCCGCGCCCTGGGTCAACAGACGGGAAGCTGCTTTGCTCGCTGCGTCGGCCACGACGCGCTGAACGCCATCTACTCGGTAACCTTTGACATGGATAAAAAGAACGGCACCGAGTACCATAAGAGGTTTGTCAATTTCCTAAAAGAAATACAGAAAGAGGACCGGTTCATCTCCGGAGCCATGACCGACCCGAAAGGCGACCGCAGCCTCTCACCCAGCCAGCAGGATGACCCCGACCAGTATGTCCATGTCATTGAAAAGAAAAAGGACGGCATCGTGATACGCGGTGCCAAAGCGCATATCACCGGCGCCGTCAATGCCCTCGGCCACATGGTAATGCCGACTGCTTCCATGAAGGAGGCGGACGCTGACTACGCCGTATGTTGTTATGTGCCGGTCGATGCTCCCGGACTGGTCCATATATTCGGTCGCCAGACCAACGACGACCGGAAATGCGGCGGCTGCCTGATGGACCAGGGCAACCCGGAATACGGTATCGTCGGTGGGGAGGCACTGGTCGTCTTTGAAGATGTCTTCGTTCCCTGGGAACAGGTATTCATGTGCGGCGAGTACGATTTTGCCTTTGAGCTTGTCGAGCGCTTCGCCACCGCCCACCGGCAGAACTACGGCGGCTGCAAGGTAGGTCTGGGCGATGTTTTAACCGGCGCCACGTACGCGCTGGCCGAGGCGCAGGGTACCGCTACTGCCTCGCATGTAAGGGACAAGCTGGTGGAAATGGTGCACCTTGCCGAGACGCTCTACTGCTGCTCCATCGCTTGTTCCTGCCAGGGATACGCGCTGCCGGCAGGCAATTTCATGGCCGACCCGCTTCTGGCTAATATCACCAAGCTCAATGTTACCCAAAATGTTTACGAGATGAGCAGGCTTGCCCAGGATATTGCCGGCGGCCTGCTGGCGACCATGCCCTCGGAATTCGACTTGGGCGATACCAGGGTGGGTAAATATGTGGACAAGTACAGCAAAGGCGCCACCGACGTGCCCGCCGAGACCAGAATGCGTCTGCTGAGGCTGATAGAGGGCATGACCTGCGGCACCGCCCTCGTGGAATCGATGCACGGCGCCGGTTCACCGCAGGCGCAGAGGATTATGATTATGCGCCGCTCTAACTGGGAGCGCAAGAAGCGGCTGGCGCAGAAGCTGGCTAAAATCGGAGAGCAGCCGAAACTGGTGTGAATAACCGAGAATGAAGGTGGCAGTCAAATACTGCGGCTCATGTAATCCTGAGATTGAGCTTGCCGACATTGGCCAGAAGATAGAAGAGGCGCTTCAGGAAGCGCCCGATATCAATGTTGTTTCACGAAGAAGCAAAGCCATAGACGTTATGGTCATCCTGTGCGGCTGCCTCAAGGCCTGCGGCGACAAAAAGCGCGTCCGCAAAAGAGCCGAGCACTGCGTTGTAATGGCCGGGGCAACGGTTGACCTAGTGCCGTTCGCCGAGGAAGAATTAGCCGCTCAGGTAATACAGAAGGTAAAATCCCTTTCCTCCACCAAAAGCTAGCTCAGGCCCCGTAATCCGGTGCCGGCCCGACGAGCTCACCGCCGTCAACGACGATGACTTCCCCGGTAACGTAGCTGGAGGCATCGGAGGCGAGAAAAAGCGCCGTCCCGGCAATGTCCTCAGGCACCCCGATATAGCCCAGCGCCTTGCTTTTTGCCGCCACCTCACTCTTCACCGGGTCCTTCCACAGTGCCTCGCTCAGCCTGGTCTTGACCACACCCGGGGCGATTGCATTCACCCTGATTTTGTACTGGCCCCACTCTTTGGCCAGGACCCGTGTGAGCATAATCAGGCCCGCTTTGGTCACACTGTAAAAGCCAAGCTCGCTGGGAGCTATGCCCATAATCGAGGCGATATTAACAATGCTGCCGCCACCCTGCTCTTTCATCACGCCAGCGACCAGCTGGCTCAGTAAAAACGGCCCCTTGAGGTTGACATTCATGGTCGCGTCCCAGGCCCATTCTTCGGCCTCCAGCAGTGGCCCGGCGTACGGATTGGTGCCGGCATTGTTGACCAGGATGTCTATTTTCCCCCACTCCCCTTTTACCCTGTCCACCAGAGCCTTAGACTCCTCGCCCCTGGCAATATGGCTGGCCACCGCCAAACTTTTTACGCCCTTCTGCTTGAGCTCCTCGGCCACTGCTTCCAGGTCAGGGAGCTTCCGGCCGCTGATGGCGACGTTGGCGCCGGCATCGGCAAAGGCCAGCGCGATGGCGCGGCCGATGCCTCTGCTGCCTCCGGTGACCAGCGCCACCTTACCTTCCAGGGAAAATCGGGACAGGTTCATACCCGCTACTCTCCTTTTTGTCCGGCGCGCTTCTTTCGGCGGCGCCACCAGGCGAAATACAGTATCACGCCGATTACTATCCATACCGGGCTGAAAATGCCGAGCCAGATGAGAATATTGGCCAGCGCCCGCCCGAAGGTAACGAGCCCACTCCAGGCGCCACCAACGACGCTGCCTGCACTCCAGCCGGGCAGTACCGTGATGTATTCACTCCTCTTCTCTATATCCTGGTTGCCACGGTCATCGGTCACCGTCATGGTAACGGTATAGGTTCCCTTTGACTTGTATTTATGACTTGGGTTGTTGTCGGTGCTGGTATTGCCATCGCCGAAGTCCCACTCCCAGCTGTACGGCGCGATGCCACCACCCACATCACTGTAAAACCTAATCTGCTCCCCTTCTTTCACCGTTGTCGTGCTGGCGCTGAACTTAACCTCCAGCTTGGACTGCTCCAGCAAGACCGTGATGAGCGACATAGCCGAAGTACGCTCTAAATACTGCATACGTCCCCTGGTCCGCTCAATGTCCTGCTGCACTCTGGACAGCTCGCGCTGAATATCAAGAATGTCCTCTACTCTCTCCGCCTTATCCATAAGTTTATCAAGTTGTTCATAGGTAGTCTCTAAAGTGCGGAGCGTCGCTTCAAGGTCAACATATTCCTCGGTAACATCCTAGCTGGACGTGGTCTCGGAGTTCACCTCCACGGCCAGGCTGCGTAAAATGCTCATTGCATAGTCGAAATCCACTGACGGCACACGTATGGTAATCTGCCCGACAACGCGCTCCCCCTCTTTCCAGCTGCTGGAATTGACCACATAGCCTTCCTGGTCCTGAGCAAGTTGTGTGATTTTATCTATGGTGTCGCGGACATCATCCACCACCAGCTGCATGTTGGCGGTGCGTATTATCATGCGGTCGGTATCAATGGATGTATCATTTCCGTTCACCGGTGATGGCGTTGGTGCCGGGGCTGGTGCCATGGGCGGTGTTTCCACAATCATCCCACCGTCTTTCCCCTCGGACGGTACTCCCGGTATCACAATCGACGGGGCAGGTGCGGATGCGGCTGGTCTCGGTGCGGGCATCGGTACAGGCGCCGGGGCTGGCGCTGGAGCAGGTGCGGCACAGGCAATTAACGCCACGGCCAGCATTATTAAAGCCGAAACTATAAATAATCTTTTCATAAAAACCCCCTGGTTGCTCTATTCAGAATATAAAACGAAATCAAGAGCAAAAGGTTATCATTTAGGGAAAGCACCCCAGCTGACAGCCGCTTAGTTTGACCGATAGTCGATTGGCGGCATCACCGACGTCACGGGGGCTGACTTTCAGCTCCTTGGCAATCTTGAAAGCGACGGCGCAGGGCAGTTGGCCCTCCACCAGCGATGACTTTATCTTTTCCTCCAGTTCATTTTCCACGGGGTAGTCCTCCATCTTTGTAATCTAAATTTTATATTACCACGTTTCTTCGTTTTGAGAACAGATTAGCCGGCACTTTTTCAGGTATCGCCATCACTCCATAACCGGGAGCATTTCACTCAGGATGAGCCGCAGATTGCCGATGTAATCCCTGGCCAGCGGGTCAATCAGCACCACTCTGCCGCCGATTGCCTCGGCAATGACCTCAGCGCTCTTCGGGTTAAATTGCGGCTCGGCAAAGATAACTTTGATATCATGCGCCTTTGCCTTTTCGATGAGGCGCACCAAGCTGGCCGCGGTGGGCTCCTTCCCTTCCTCTTCAATGGCTATCATTTCCAGGTTATATTCGCTGGCAAAATAGCCGAACGCCGGGTGGTAGACCATAAACCGCCGATTTTTCACCTCTGCCAGGCCGTCTCTCATTTTACGGTCGATTTCAGTCAGCTGCTGCAGATAGTCGTCCCTGTTCTGCTCGTAATAGCCACTGTTTCCCGGGTCCACTTCAACCAGCCCATCGCAGATGTTACGCACCATTATCTGTGCATTCAGCGGAGACATCCAGATATGAGGGTCCAGACGGCTGTGATTTTCGTGCTCTCCCTCATGTTCGCCCTCTGTCTCTATTTCCTGAAGCTCCGTCCCTTTCGAGCAATCTACCACTGTCATTCCTTTATTGGCCGCAATCAGTTTGTCCAGCCAGACAAGCTCGAATTCTACCCCCGAGCCCACCTTGGCATACATTTCCGCCTCAGCCAGTGCCGCCATCTGCGCCGGCTTGGGTTCATAGGTATGAGGGCTTGCCCCCGGCGGCACCAGAACCGTCACGCTGACCTTTTCCCCGCCCACATTTTCCACAAACTCGGCCTGCGGCAGAACCGTTACCACCACCCCCACCCTTTCGTCCTCTTCCTCTTCAGGGGCACAGGACAGGACGGCAAACATCAGCCCGGTCGCCAATATACAAGCGATAATGGTCTTCGTTCTCTTTAGCACTTTTTCATGCCCGGTTAATCCAGCAATCTTTACCATTATAACTTCTTTCAATCTGAAATGCCTTGCTGGAATTGAGCGATGATTTTAGCTTAATATTAACGCAGAAACTTTAAACAGTGTGAAAATAACAGTAAAATAGAGACATCCTTGATGAAATAAGAGAGATAGCAATGATTGCAGTAATTGATTACGGTGCCGGAAACCTGCGCAGTGTGGCCAATGCCATCACTACACTGGGCTATCAGCCAAAGATAACCAGCCGTGCCGGTGACGTACAAAAGGCTCAAGTGGTTATTCTGCCCGGCGTTGGTGCTGCCGGAGATACCATGAAAAGCCTCCGGAACCTGGGGCTGGTAGACCCGATAAAGCAGTTCATTGCCGACAACCGGCCTTTCTTCGGTGTCTGTATCGGGCTGCAGGTGCTCTTCACCAGTACCGAGGAAGGCGGCGGACATGACTGTCTCGGGGTTATCGCCGGCCGTGTGAAAAAACTGCCCGACGGACAGAAAGTACCCCATATGGGGTGGAATCAGGTAAAGCAGCGCACGAGCCACCCGGTATTTGAAGGCATCCCCGATAAATCGAATTTTTACTTCGTGCACAGCTATTACGGTGAGCCAGAGGACAAATCTCTGGTAGTCGGTGAAACAGAATACGGGGTCACCATGGGCAGTGTCATCGCGCGTGGCAATCTGCTGGCGACGCAGTTCCATCCGGAAAAGAGCGGCGAGCTCGGACTGAAAATGTACGACAATTTTTTCCGGCATGGGCTGTCCGGGAAAAGCCCGTAATCGGCAAAAAAAAGGGGCAGCATGGCTAACGGCGAGGAGATGATTTCCTATGCTTACTAAACGCATTATTCCCTGCCTCGATGTCAAAGACGGGCGGGTAGTCAAGGGTACGAGCTTTATCCAGTTGCGTGACGCCGGCGACCCCGTAGAACTGGCTGCCTTCTATTACCAGCAGGGCGCTGATGAACTGGTCTTTCTCGATATCAGTGCCACGCCGGAGGGCCGTGATACGCTGGTGGACGTGGTAGAGCGCATTTCGGAGCAGGTGTTTATCCCGCTTACCGTCGGCGGCGGCCTGCGCACTACCGATGACATGCGCCGCCTGCTGAAAGCAGGTGCGGATAAGGTTTCTATCAACACGGCAGCGGTTCTTACCCCAGAGCTGATATCGGAGGGAGCCGAAAAATTCGGCAGCCAGTGCATCGTCGTGGCCATAGATGCCAAGCGCCTGGAGAACAATCCCAGACCCAGGTGGGAGGTCTATACGCACAGCGGCCACCAGCCATCAGGTATGGACGCCGTTGATTGGGCAGTGCGTGCCGTTGAAATGGGAGCGGGTGAAATACTGCTGACCAGCATTGACGCCGATGGCCACCGTGCCGGCTATGACATTGACCTCACCCGTGTCATCTCGGAAGCCGTTACCGTGCCGGTTATCGCCAGCGGTGGCGCCGGGTCGATGGAAGACCTTTACCACGCGCTCATTGCCGGCAAGGCGGATGCCGTGCTGGCAGCCAGCATTTTTCATTAC
>JABMRL010000050.1 GCA_013202615.1 Dehalococcoidia bacterium | reverse complement strand
GTAGAGTTATTTCCGGTCTGCCACAGTATTCCTGACGCCGCCGGCCTGATTATTAACACCCCGGTTGGCGTCGTGGTGCACAGCGGTGATTTCAAGCTCGATTACACGCCGGTCAGCGGCCGGCCGACCGACCTTTCACGCCTGGCTCAACTGGGGGCACAGGGAGTCTTGCTCCTCCTTTCCGACTCCACATATGCCGAACTTCCTGGCTACACGCCGTCAGAAAGGGTGGTTGGGGAAGCTCTGGACCACATCATGGCGGATGCCCCGGGCAGGGTGATAGTTACCACCTTTTCCTCGCTGGTGTCGCGTGTCCAGCAGGTGATTGACGCTGCGGCCAAGCACGGGCGGCGTGTTTTCATTGTCGGACGCAGCATGAGTGATACGGTGCGCATGGCGCTGGAACTCGGTTATATTCAGGCCCCTGATGGGATATTGGGCAGAATTGATGAAGCCCGCGGCCTCCCCAACGACAAGGTCGTATTTGTTACCACTGGAAGCCAGGGAGAGCCGACCTCGGCGCTGGTGCGCATGGCAAATCGTGACCACCCCAACGTTAACATCCACTCCGGAGATACCATCGTAATTTCGGCAACGCCGATACCCGGCAACGAGGCTGTTGTCAACCGCACCGTGGATAACCTTTTCAAGCAGGGAGCACGGGTGCTGTACGATAAAGTGGCACAGGTTCACGTTCATGGCCATGGCAGCCAGGAGGAGCTCAAATTACTGCTGAACCTGGTCAAGCCGAAGTTTTTCATGCCCATCCACGGCGAGTATCGCCATCTCAGCCTGCATGCCAGGCTGGCTGAATCGGTGGGCATGCCGAAGGAAAACACTTTCGTTCTGGAAGACGGGGACATTCTTGAGCTCACCGAGCACTCGGCTAAAAAGAACGGTAAGGTTGGTTCGGGTAACGTTTATGTTGACGGGTTGAGCGTCGGGGATATCGGCGGTGTGGTGTTGCGTAACAGGCGCATGCTGTCAAAGGACGGCATCGTGGTGGCGATAATCGCGGTGAACCGGCAGACGGGCAAGCTGGTGGGGCGCCCTGACATCGTGACACGGGGTTTTGTCGATACCAGGGAGTTCAAAGGAATGATTGATGAAAGCCGTGACCTGCTGGCCAAGACACTTGACCACAGTGGCGGCAAGGCCGCTGAGTGGAGCTTTGTCAATGCCAAGGCGAGGGATACGCTGGAGAAATTTTACTACGAGAAGACCAAGCTTCGCCCGATGATTCTGCCGTTTATGGTCAGAGTGTAACCGTTATGCCCAAAAGAAGACCCAGAGAGGATAATGAGTTCCTGAACAGACCGGGGCCAAGACAAAGACGGCGGCGGTCTTTCCCGGGCGGGCTTCTCTATTTTCTGTGGCGGCCGCCAATCCGCTATACAATCCTGCTGGCGCTCGCTGGCTTGCTGGTCTGGTGGCAGTGGTCGGCGTTAACCGACCTATTTGGCTGGGGATTGCTTTTCATTGCGGCCGCGATTATTACCTTTATCGTTCAAATGAAGCGGCGAAAGTTGCCTTCGTTTATCCTTCGTTTTAATCGGTGGCTGGGAGCCGTTGCCTTTGTTCTGGCGGCCTGGGGGATACTGGCCATTTTCGACATGGGGGGTGAATTCGGCGGTGCGCTGATAATGGAACCCGCGCCGGTAGTTGATATCCTGATTGTTATAGGGCTTTTTATCGCTGGCTTAATCTTGGTCGCTCCCAAAGTATGTCTGAAGCTGGGCGCCAAATTTTTCTCGTGGCTGGGAGGCCAGTTCCAGCGGCGGCCGGCGAAGGTACCCAGGTATCTTGAAAAACAGCTTGCGAACGAACGTGCCGCAATGCAGGCCCATATAGAGCTTCACCCCAAGCCGCCCGTTGAGGAAAAGCCGCCCATGCCGCGCGTGATGGAAGAGCCTGTCGTGAGGCCGGAAAGGGCGATACCAAAATCGCCGCTGATGGCTCCTCCGGAGAAGGAAGCGATGGCCAGAGGCCCGGCGCCAGCGCCGACCACACAGGAGCTCAGGCAGGTAGCGCAGGAAGTATGGAAGAAATACGGTCAGTCGTCCGACCTGGTGATGGTTGATGGCTGGAAGCTGCCCCCCATAGACATCCTCGACACGACGCCGGAAATTGAGTTCAGTGAGGCGGATAACGTACAGCGGGCCAAGATAATTGAAGACGCGCTGGCCAGCTACGGTGTTGAGACCAAGGTCGTGCAGATAAACGCCGGGCCGACGGTGACCCAGTTCGGCGTGGAACCGGGCTGGGATAGAAAACTGAGGGAAAAGAAAGAACGGGACAAGAACGGTGACGTCACGGTGACTCTGGAGGAAGTGTCCAAGACGAGGGTTAAGGTGGAGCGGATTACCTCTCTGGCCAATGACCTGGCG
>JABMRL010000049.1 GCA_013202615.1 Dehalococcoidia bacterium | reverse complement strand
GATTTCAGCCTCTCTGCTCTGCCCAGAGAACTTTGGCAGCCGCACCTGGAAGTGCCACCTTCAGCATCAGTTCTCCCGTCAGAAACTGAGCCAGTCGAGGAACTGGTTGCTGGTGAATAGAGAATAAAGACCCTTAGCCTGGAGTTGAGACAATGAAAGAGCTTAACCGGATACAAAACCCTTACCAGGATGATAAAGTAATCGATGCTTGCTCCATATTCGGCGCTATGGATACCTCGGGAAAGAGGTTCTCCGGGAGAGGGGTCATCAGGGGAATCGCCAATATGCATGACCGTGGCAATGGCCTGGGAGGTGGGTTCGCCGTCTATGGATTGTACCCCGGGTATGCTGACCTTTACGCCTGCCACATAATGTATCTCAGCCAGAAGGGCAAGCAGGATGTTGAGGCGTTCCTTAAGGACACGTTTCATCTGATTCATACCGAGGAAGTGCCAAGCCAGCCGACGCCGGCGATTGTGAACCCGCCTCTGGTATGGCGTTACTTCCTTGAGGTCGGACAGCAGAAACCGGAGGGTCAGGCGGATGATGATTATGTTGTCGAGAGGGTGATGGAAATAAATACCCGGTTTCCTGATGCCTTTGTCTTCTCCAGCGGCAAGGATATGGCCGTGTTCAAGGGAGTCGGATACCCCGAGGAGATAGCCGAGTACTTCTGCCTGGAGCAATATGAAGGTTACCTGTGGACCGCCCACGGCAGATTCCCGACCAACACGCGGGGCTGGTGGGGCGGTGCCCACCCGTTCTCCATTCTGGACTGGACTGTAGTTCACAACGGCGAGATTTCATCCTATGGTATCAATCGGCGCTACCTGGAACAGTTCGGCTATCAATGTACCATGCAGACCGATACTGAGGTGGTGGCTTATGCCATTGACCTGCTGATGCGGAAACACACGCTGCCCATTGATATTGTGGCACGCGTGCTGGCGCCGCCTCTCTGGGATGAGATTGAGCGGCGTCCTCCGGAGGAGCAGAAGCTGCTCCGGACCCTGCGCCAGGTATATGGCAGCCTGCTCTTAAACGGTCCCTTCACGGTGATTATTGCTCACCATGGTGAGATGATCGGACTCACCGACCGCATCAGGCTGCGCCCGCTGACCGCAGGTGTCAAGGACAGCATGATTTATCTTTCCTCTGAAGAGTCGGCTATCCGCCTCATCTGTCCTGACCTGGATGAAGCCTGGATTCCGTCTGGCGGCGAACCGATTATCGGCAGCCTCAGCACACCGCTGCAACCGCGGCCGGGGGCCGTTACTGCGACGGCATCCGACTCACCTGGCGAGAGCCAGGAATACCCGGCAATAAAGAGTATAACAATAACCAGCTAGGGGAAAAACGATGAAGACCTATCTACCAGCCAGGTTTTTAGTGGAAAGAGATTCGGAGAAGTGCATCAAGTGCGAGGTGTGCGTTAACCAGTGCTCCTTTGATAATCATTACTACGATGCCGATGACGATGAGGTGAAGTGCCACAGCGAGAACTGCGTTGGCTGCCACCGCTGCGTCACTTTCTGTCCTACGGGTGCCCTGACGGTGAAAAGAAATCCTCTGGAGTACCGGGATAATTATAACTGGCGCCCCGAGTTCATCGAGGACATAATCAAGCAGGCGGAGTCCGGTGGCATCCTGCTCACCGGGATGGGTAATGATAAGGGCCAGCGTATCTACTGGGACCATCTGTTGCTCAATGCCAGCCAGGTGACCAATCCTTCTATTGACCCGCTACGCGAGCCGATGGAACTTGCCACTTACCTCGGGAGAAAGCCGGACCGGGTAACGCTCGACTCAGACCTGAATCTGGAGACAGAGTTAGCTCCTCAGGTCAGGCTGGAAGTCCCGGTCATGTTTTCCGCCATGTCCTATGGTGCCGTGAGCCTTAACGTGCACGAATCTCTGGCCAGGGCGGCCACCGAGGCAGGGACCCTGTGGAATACGGGCGAGGGAGGACTCCATCCCAAACTGTATAAATATGGCAATAATACCACTGTTCAGGTAGCCTCAGGGCGCTTCGGTGTCCATCCTGAGTACCTGGATGTTGCCCGCGTTGTTGAAATCAAGATTGGTCAGGGAGCCAAGCCTGGCATCGGCGGGCATCTTCCCGGAGAGAAGGTGAGTGCTGAAGTCTCGGCGACCCGTATGATTCCTCAGGGAACAGATGCCCTGTCTCCGGCCCCCCAGCACGACATTTACTCTATTGAGGACCTGTCACAGCTTATTTACGCGCTGAAAGAAGCCACCAATTATACCAAGCCAATATCAGTGAAGATAGCCGCCGTGCATAACTCGGCAGCTATCGCCAGCGGTATGGTGCGGGCCGGCGCCGATATCATTGTGCTTGACGGGCTGCGCGGCGCTACCGGCGCTGCGCCCAAGATTATTCGCGACAATGTCGGCATCCCGATAGAGCTGGCTCTGGCCTCGGTGGATAGCCGACTGAGGCAGGAGGGCATCCG
>JABMRL010000048.1 GCA_013202615.1 Dehalococcoidia bacterium | reverse complement strand
GCCGCCATGCCCGGCGTGAGACTGCCAAGCCTGTCCGCTTCGCGAATTGCGCGCGCTGCATTTATTGTGGTCATGGTCACCACCTGATTCAAGTCCAGCCCCAGTGCCATGAACCTGGCCATGGTGAAGGGCAGGTTATACGTTGGGCCATTAAGTGACCGGTAAGTGAGGTCAGTGCTGATGGTGTCAGGCAGTACGCCCTGTGCCAGGCATTTGCGTGCCGATTCAAAGGAGAAGTTACTACGCCCGTTGGCCGTATCCATGATAACACCGCGCTTGATGGCGGCTTTCAGTTCCGGCAGTACCGTGCCGTCCGGGCTCAGAGCATTACCCTGGTTGCTGGTGTACACGTGGCTCATAATATCACCGGCTTCCATCACGTTAAGACATTCGGGAGTTAGCGACGCCGGTACCTTTTTCTCCGTATCACCGATGTGAATCATAATCGGAAGGCCGAACTGCCCGGCGATTTTCTTGGCCGTTTTGACAACCTCTATGCCGGCGCTGGCGACGAGCTTGCCGACCAGGCGCAGCTTGACCCCCTTGATGATAGTCTTATTAGCTTCTATAGTGGCGGCCATGCCGTCAAGGTTAACCTCTTCCCAGCCCCTCAATTCTGGCTCAGGAATCAGGCCGAGAGAGCACAGGTGGAGGAAGCAGAAGACGCTCGTTTTAGCGTTCGGCAGGATGTATCTGGGGAAGACGTTAAAGGTCGCTTCGCCGGCGCTGCCGCAGTCCACCACCGTGGTCACCGCGTGCTTCACCCCGGCGACGTCGGGCTCAACGGCAATCTTCATAATCGTATCAAAAACATGGCAATGGACATCAATGAGTCCCGGAGTAACGAGTTTGCCTTTGGCATCGATTACCTGCTTGCCTTCCTGTGGGGGTATGTCCTTGCTGACAGCGGCAATCTTGTCTCCGTTTATGGCGACATCAAGAGCACCGTCTAAATTCTGTGCCGGGTCAATAACTCTCCCGCCCTTTATCAGTACGTCATACATGGCATGCCTCCTTTCATTCGCGGTATATCATAACACATCTTTTAATCGATTAGTAAATTTTGCTATAATGCGGACGGGCATTACCCGTTGCCCGGCTATTCTGGTTCGAATTAGTGAGGATAATCATGAGCGTATCGATATTAAAGGGTAGAGTTGCCATCGTCACCGGGGCCTCGAGGGGGCTGGGGGAGGGGATTGCCAGGGCCTTTACCGGGGAAGGAGCTGTGGTAGCGATGTTCAGTCGTGATGCTCAACGTCTCCAGGAACATTCTGCTGCCCTCAAAGAAATGGGACAGGAGGCTGTAGCCTTTCCGGTGGATGTCGCCGATGTGGCGCAGGTGAACCGGGCGGTAGAGCAGGTGGTCAGCGAGTTCGGGCGGGTGGATATCCTGGTGAACAACGCGGCAGTCGCCCCATCGATGCTCTTTGTAGAGATGCCCGATGACGTCAGGGATGGCGTTATCGACGTGAATATAAAAGGGGTCTGGAACTGCACCCGGGCGGTGATGCCGCACATGCTCAAGCAGCGCTACGGGAAAGTAATCAATATATCATCGGTTACCGGGCCGATGGTCTCAGGAAAGGGAATGACCGCCTATGCCGCGTCAAAAGGGGCCGTGTCGGGGTTTACGCGAACGCTGGCGCTTGAGGTGGCGGAGTATGGCATCAATGTGAACGCCATCTGTCCCGGCTCATTTGACACGCCGATGTTCCGCAGCGTGGCCGGGAAGCGGGGCTGGAGTTCAGATGATGAGTACGTAAAGCATGTCGGGAAGGAAATCCCGCTGGGCAGGCTGGGCACGATTGAGGAGATGGGAGACCTGGCGGTGTTCCTGGCCTCGGATAAATCAAAGTACATCACCGGCGCGGAAATCGTCATTGACGGTGGAAATATCATTCAGGAGCATAAAGGATAACCCAGAGGAGGAATTATGACGCAGAGCGAAGTGAAAGTAACCGCGAAATCGTTGCGTGAGTTCACCGAGGAGGTGTTCGTGCGGGTGGGCATGTCACCCGAGGACGCCGCCGTTGAAGCCGATGTGCTGCTCTGGGCAAACCTGCGGGGGGTTGACTCCCACGGCGTGCTGCGCATTCCCTGGTACGTGAGCAACGTTGACAAAGGCATCATGAATCCCAGGCCGAATATCAAGGTGGTCAAGGAGACGCCGGCAACCGTGGTGGTTGAGTCTGACCATGCCCTCGGGCCGGTGGTCACCGTGTTCGCCATGAACAAGGTGATGGAGAAGGCCAAAAATACGGGCATTGGCTGGGGATTTATCTGCAATCATACCCATCAGGGTGCCATGGGCTATTACGCACAGATGGCGTCGAAAAACGGTATGGCTGGCATTGTCTTTGTCTGCGCCCCGCCCAACATGGTGCCCTTCGGCGCTAAGACCGCCGGCATATCCAACAGCCCGATAACCATCGCCGTGCCGGCCAAAAAACACCGTGTGCTGTTCCTCGATATGGCGACGAGCGTCGTGGCGCGGGGTAAAATCTGGCTGGCGGTGGACAAGGGCGTTTCCATACCGGAAGGCTGGGCATTGACCAAGGAAGGTAATCCCACCACCGACCCCAACCAGGCGGCTGTCTTCCTGCCGGTCGGCGGCCCCAAGGGCTCTGGCCTGGCGCTCATGTGCGAATGTCTCTCCAGCGTCATAATCGGGAACCCTTTGCTTGAGCCCCATCTGATGGGGCAGAAAGCGGAGGCCGAACCAGCCGAAAAGGCTGAGGCCAAGGGGAGCCATCCCGACAGTATGCCCCGCCATGTCCAGAACAGCGTGGTCGCCGCCATAGATATCGGGCAGTTCACCGATGTGGAGAGCTACAAGGAACACATCGATAACCTCATCGACGGCATAAAGGGGCTGCCCAAGGCGGAAGGGTTTAAAGAGATAATGGTGCCGGGTGAGCCTGAGGAAAAGACCTTTGATGACCGCTCCAAGAATGGTATTCCGCTTCCCGATGGCACCATCCGTAACCTGAAGGAAATTGCCGGGCGGTTTGGCGTTAAGCTGCCGGCGGGACTGTAAAGGAAAGAGGTTTCATTATGAATCTGGAAGAGCTGAGCCGGGCAGTGGTCGCTGGCGATGTTGACACTGCCGAGGAACTGACGAAAGAAGCCATCGCGAGCCGTATCCCGGTTGCTGACATACTGAGTGCGGGGCTGGTTCCCGGTCTGCGGCAGGTGGGCGAGCTTTTTGAAAAAGGGGAATACTACCTGCCGGAGTTAATCGTCTCCGGCGATGCTGTCGCCAGGGCGCTGGATTACCTTGAGCCGATGATGGGAAAGGAAGGCGCATCATACATGGGCAGGTACCTCATCGGCACGGTGCAGGGCGATGTCCATGACCTGGGCAAGAGCATCGTGATTATGATGCTGAGGGGAAATGGCTGGGAGGTTACCGACCTGGGCGTGGATATTTCCCCGGAGGAGTTTTGTTCGGCAGTATCCGCCGGTGACTACCACGTTGTCGGCATGTCATCACTGCTGACGATGACCATGGTCAACGCGGTAAAAACCATAGAAGCTTTGAAAGCCGCCGGGGTCAGGGATAAAGTGAAGGTAATGGTTGGCGGGGCGCCCACCACGGCGGAGTGGGCGGCACAGATTGGTGCCGACGCTCATGCCAAGGACGGCCCCATGGCGGCAATCGTGGCGGCAGAGCTGATCGGGAAATCATAGAAACACAGACGGCGGTGAGAAAAATGAATGGACTGGAACGGGTAATGACGGCACTCAGGCTTCAGGAGCCGGACAGGGTGCCCCATTTCGAGCGTATTGCAGGAAAAGTAAGAGACGGTATACTGCCCGGCGCTTCCGAAGAGGACTTTGTCGAGCACATGGACCTGGACGGCATCAGGTTTATCGACCGGACGCATTCCTGGAGCTATGAGACTGTGGACGAGGCTAAAAAGATAAAGCGCGACCAGTGGGGTGGATTGGTCCGTTACACTTCGGAGGATAACCCCGTCCCGGTGGAACCGGCCATCAATTCGGAAAAAGACCTGGAGAATTATGTCCTGCCCGACCCTGATGAGGAATGGCGTTACGAGTATTTACGGCAGCTGGCAAAGCGGTTTAAAGGTGAGCGGGCGATTGTCGTTGGGGTGACCGATATTTTTGCTCTGGGCAGGGAGAATTTACTCGGCGACATAGGCTATTTCCGCGCCATGGTGAAGAATCCCGACTTCATTTACCGGACCAGTGAACTCATACTGGACTACCAGTTGAGGTACATGCGGAACTGCAGTGAACTGGGCGTCGATATCTTCTGGGTGAACGGGGACTGGGCGATGACCGAGCGACCAATGGTCTCCCGCGAGTTCACGGAGAAATTCCTCGCGCCGCCGTTAAAGAAGCTCATTGATTATGCACACAGTCGGGGAGTTTCCGTAATCAAGCACACCGATGGCAATATCTGGCCCATCTATGACACCATCATCGATGCCGGCATCGACGGACTTCATCCCATCGACCCCATGGCCGGGATGGATATCGGCGAGGCCAAGGCTAAATTTGGTGATAAGGTGTGTCTGTGCGGCAATGTGAGCTGCGCTTTCAGCCTGGTCTCGGGGACGGAGGAGGAAGTGCGTCAGGAAACGAGAGAGGTAATCAGGAAGGCGGGGAAGGGTGGGGGGCTTATCTGCATGTCCAGCAACTCGGTTCATTCCGGCGTCAACCCCAGGAACTACCTGGCGATGGTCAAGGCCATCCGGGAATTCGGGCAGTACCCCCTCGCGCTGGACTAGCCGTTTAAATCAACGTAGCGGCTAATG
>JABMRL010000047.1 GCA_013202615.1 Dehalococcoidia bacterium | reverse complement strand
CCCCTGCGCCAGCGCGTGGGGCAGGCCCATGGCGATTAGCACATGGGAGGCTTTGAGCGCCCTGGAAGTGCACGCCGAGCCGCTGGTGACCGCCACTCCCTGGCTGTTGAGGAGCATGAGCATGCCTTCCCCTTCTATAAATTCCACGCAGAAACTGGCATTGCCCGGCAGCCTGTTTTCCAGGTGACCGGTAATCACCATGTGCTCGATTCGCTCCGGTAGCCCGACAAGAAGACGGTCGCGCAGGTGGCTTAAGTGTTTAACACGGGCTGCCATACTCTCTTTCGCCAGCTCCGCTGCCTTTCCCAGCCCCACGATGGCCGGTATATTCTCGGTACCGGCGCGACGCCCTCCTTCCTGAATCCCACCGTCGAAGAGAGGTATAATACGCACCCCCTTGCGCACGTAGAGCGCACCGACACCTTTAGGTCCGTAGAACTGGTTTCCTGCCAGGCTCAGGGCGTCGGCGCCCAGCTTTTTAACGTCAATCGGTATCGTCCCGGCGCTGGCAATAGCGTCGGTGTGAAAGAGTACGTTATTTTCTTTTGCTACTCTGGCGATTTCCTGAATAGGTTCTATGGTGCCCGCCTCGCTATTGGCGTGCATGATGGAAATGAGAACCGTATCCTTGCGAATTCGTCTTCGCACCTCATCCGGGTCAATCATTCCATGCTTATCAACAGGCACTTCGGTAAGCTCAAATCCCTGTTTCTCCAATGTTTTCGCTGAATGAAGCACCGAGAAATGTTCGATTGACGAGACGATAATGTGTTTCCCCTTGCCCTGTTGTGCCAGCGCCAATCCTTTAACGGCAAAGTTATTGCTCTCGGTACCGCTTCCGGTGAATATTATCTCTTCGGCGCTGGCGCCGATGAGTCGTGCCACCTGTTCCCGTGCCGTGTCCAGGGCCTCCCGTGCCGCATCTCCCCAGTCATGCAGGCATGACGGGTTGCCGAAAAGTTCACCGAGGTACGGCAGCATTGCCTCTCTGACTTCAGGAAGGAGAGGGGTCGTGGTGGCGTGATCCAGGTACACCTTCCTCATTTTTGTAACCTGTTGCGCAGTTCATGCAGCAGAGTCTGCTCGATTCCGGCATGCGTTTCCAGTAACTTGCGCGTGTGGCTGATATAGGCACGCATATCATGAGCCGCCGCTTCCCAGCGGTGGCGTGCCATACCGCCGCTGACCAGCTCTGAAGCATGATTTTTGGAGTGGTTCAGGCGATTTCTAAGGTCGGCATGCTCGAGGAGAATTGATTTTAAGGAAGATTTGAGCTCTTCATCACCATGCCGGTCAACCACTGTCGGTAATGATATTTCCTCAAAATGAAAGTGCTTCTGCAAACCTTCTTCAATTGCTCCCAGGGTACCTTCGAGTTCGCGCAGACCCTTTTTCTGGTCTAACCGACCCGGCATAAAGGCTTCTTTGGCTTCGTCAAAGCCGGCCATCGCTTCCGTGTCATTGGCCACCTGCTCCAGTTTATGGAAGCGCTGTTTGATTGTTTCATGCTCGGCGATGACCCTTTCAATTACTGCCAGGTCGTCTTCCATTATTTGCCCTCCTCACAGGCAAAGATGAACACCTGTTTATACTCCCCCTGAGCAGAATAAGTATAACATATTGCCCGTGGTCGGACTAGGCTCACCACTCCCGTATTAATAAGCTTTCCGCAATCGGTATAAAACAACTC
Source organism: Dehalococcoidia bacterium (assembly GCA_013202615.1). Classification (GTDB taxonomy): domain Bacteria; phylum Chloroflexota; class Dehalococcoidia; order Dehalococcoidales; family RBG-16-60-22; genus E44-bin89. Next base: position 4,479 of record JABMRL010000047.1, on the reverse strand, counting down.
CGGTGCTGCCGAGAGCAAGGCCTGTGATAACCATGAAGACCCCGCTGGCCATGACCGCCTGGGTGAGGCCGAAGGCGACGACTGCCAGGTAAAGATAGTTCTCCAGGTTCATTGCCTGAGCGTAGGTCAGTTGCTGGGGGTCGGTCGGGTCATAGCGTCCCTCACCAAGCAGGTCACTATAGGTCAGGGCGATACTACGGCGGTGTTCTCTGATGGTATCGCCGGCTTCCATGGCTTCTGGTAATGAGTCAATGACTTCGCCTTCCATTCCCGACTCAATACCGAGAGTCACCTTCTCCACGCGCATGGCTTCTTTGAGTTGTGCATCCCGGGATGCACCCAGCCCGATGAATACCGCGCCCAGTATTACTGCCGCCACCCCGATGAGTGCTACAAACAGGGAAAGAATACGCATCATTATTACCTCTTTTTTCATTTTATTGTAAGAGACAGATTCATCTCTGCATATGACATATGTCACATACCAGTTACCCCAGATGGGCTATGATAATGTAATGATTTTAGTGAGAGGTCAGTAGAGGTCGCCGATGGCTCAGAAATCAAGTCGTAAAAAAGAGAAGGTACGTATTCATGTTGGTGATATGACCGGCGCTTCCTGCGTAGCGCGCGTTGAACAGGCGCTAGCGGGCGTATCCGGCGTGGTCTCGGCGAACGTGAACCTGGCTTCGGAAAAAGCCACCGTGGAATACCTGGCTGGAGAAAAGAAATAGACCGGCTGACATACCGGCCTCGATGGATTATAATGCCTTCGTGACCTATGGCACTCATTGGTAGGCTGTTCAAAAACCGTAACTTCATCCTGGTTCTGGCCATTGTGCTCGGGCTGGTTATCGGTGAGCCGGTTGCCACCAAAACAGAGCCGCTGGTGCTGCCGCTGCTGGCGCTAGTGATGACCCTCTCCGCCGCCAACGTCACGTCGCGGGAGTTCACCTCATTGAAAACAATGCCCCGGACGATTCTCATTTCTCTCTTTCTGAATTATGTCGTGCTGGGGGGAACCATCTTATTGTTGGCCTGGTGGCTTATCGATGATAGAGACCTGTGGGCGGGATTCGTAGTTCTGGCCACCGTACCTCCGGCAGTGGCAGTGGTGCCATTCAGCTATGTACTGGGTGGGAATACTCTCTTTTCGCTGCTCGGTATGACCGGCGCCTATCTGGCAGCGCTCGTCATTATGCCCGCGGTAATGGCGCTGTTTCTCGGCACGGGCTTTTTTGATCCCGTAAAACTGCTCATTACCCTTGGGGAGCTGATTCTGATACCGATTGTCCTCTCCAGAGTTCTGCTTTATACCGGGCTGATGAAGCGCATCAGTCCCTGGCGCGGCACCTGCGTGAACTGGAGTTTTTTCCTCACCCTTTTCACCATCGTTGGTTTGAACAGGCAGGCCTTCTTCGGAGAGTTTGATACCCTCATCAGGGTTGTCGTTATTGCCATTGCCGCCTCTTTCGTGCTCGGTTATGTTATTGAACTGGTTACCAGAGCGTTGCACGTTAATCGTGAGTCGAGCATCAGCATGGTACTTCTGGGTAGCCTGAAGAACTACGGACTGGCCAGCGGCATTCTGCTCACGCTTTTCGGGGAAAGGGCAGCGATTCCGGCATCGGTCTGCACCGTCTTCGGTATTCTGCACCTTGTGTGGCTGGGGTTCCGCTACCGGAAAAAGGCCTAGTTATTTTACCAGCCTTTGCAGGTAACGGTGCGCCTGAAGGGCCGCCTTGGCGCCCTCGCCGGCAGCAACGAGAATCTGTTTTTCCGGCACATCGGTGACGTCTCCTGCGGCATAAAGCCCGGGCACTGATGTCTCGTTGCGAGGTGTAACCGTGACTTCACCCCACTGGTTAAGCTGGACCAGCTCTTTAACCGCATCGGAGTTGGGCACCAGCCCGATTTCTATGAAAACTCCACCCACTTCCAATTCTTTTTCCTCGCCGCTCTTCGCGTCTCTGATACGAATGCCATCGACGAGCCCCTGCCCTTTTATCTCTCTGGTTTCGTGCTCAAGAAACACCGTCAGGTTTTTAGCATCTTTGAGTTGATTGGACAAAACCCGGTCGCCGGTGAGCGGAGTCAGGGAAACAAGGTTAACATGTTCGGCAATCTTAACCATATCCAGCACCGCTTCAAGCGCCGAATTACCGCCCCCCACCACGGCCACTTTCTGACCGGCGAATATTGGACCGTCACATATGGCGCAGTAGGTCACGCCTCTGCCGGTGAGTTCCGTTTCACCGGGGACATTCAGTTTCCTCGGTATTTTACCGGTGGCGATAATAGCGGTCTTGCTCTGGTATTTATCGCTGGCTTCAGTGATGGCCTCAAACCCACCTGAAGTCTTCTTTAGCTGCCTGACTTTATCGCCTATCTTCTGGTCGATGGGAAACTGGCCAACCTGCGCCTGGAATTTATTTATCAGCTCCGGCCCTTCGATGAACTGATAGCCCAGATAGTTTTCAATACCCCACGTGGTGTTAATCTGCCCACCGATATCGCCGCTAACGAGCAGGGTTTTCAGCTGCTTTCGCGCTGCGTACACACTCGCCGCCAGTCCGGCCGGGCCTCCGCCGATTATCATTAAATCGTACATAGCTGCCTCTCTGTCTTTTTAGTTTGGTCTACCACAGTTAAGGATTACGCAAGCAGGCTATCCAGCTTTGCCTGGTTGAAGCCAACAACCACATCATTATCAACAACGATTACCGGCACACCCATCTGTTTTGATTTATCAATCATTTCCTTGGCTTTTTCCCGGTCCTCAGCCACGTTATAATCGCTGAAAGAGACCCCCTTCTGGGTTAAATAGTCTTTGACCCGCTTGCAGTACGGACAGGTGGGTGTTGAGTATACAATCACTTTTTTATCAGCCATTTTCTCCCTCTTCCATTATTAATTTTTCCAATACCATACTGTATTATTTTTAGTGCGTTTATTATATCATAAACATTGGACTGTTAATTGTCTGTGATAAAGGTCATATGCGCATCGCCGGGAAATAGTATAAATTTGATATAATTCTGACAGGAAACATTAAGCTCGCCGGGAGGGCATAAAACAATGACAACCGAACAAGACACAACACTGGAAGGCTTGAAGACGGCGATTCAGATGGAAATAGATGGCAAGCGATTTTATCTCCAGGCAAGCCAGAAAAGCGGCAACGAGGCCGGTAAAAAATTGCTGGCGGAGCTCGCGGCCGAGGAAGATATTCACCGCCAGAAGTTTGAGGAAATATTCGAGTCCATACGGGACAAAAATGCCTGGCCTGAAGCAAGTTTCAAATCAGACGGGGGCAGTCATCTTCGAACCCTCTTCTCCAGAGCCATCGGGCAGACTGGCAAGTCCTTCAAGGCACTGGACAGCGAACTGGAAGCTGTACAGACTGCGGTGGATATGGAAAGCAAGACCTATGATTTCTATATTAGCCAGAGCCTGTCAACTCCTTATCCGGCAGCCCGTGAGTTTTATGAGGCTTTGGCGGCACAGGAAAGAGAGCACCAGCTTATCCTTCTCGATTACCAGGAGTTTCTGAAAAACCCGGCCGGCTGGTTTGTCGGGAAAGAACACCCCACCCTGGACGGTGGCTAAAATAGAGATAAACGAGGCAGATAACCACGCTTAACTATTATCAGGAGGACGGCTATGGACAAAACCAAAATCATTGAGCTGCTGAACAAAGACCTTCAGGACGAACACGGCGCCATCATTCAGTACCTGAATCACGCCTACGGTATAGGTGAGGGCGAAATGGCCTGTGAGGTTGAGGCCAATGCCCGCGATGAGATGCGCCATTTCGACTGGCTGGCGGAGACTATCGTTGACCTCGGCGGTGCCCCCAGCCTGGAGAGAGGCACCATGCGAATGGGCGGCGCGCAGGTTTTCGAATGGATGCAGAACAACGTGATGCTGGAGGACGGGGCTATCAAGCAGTATAAAGAGCATATCGGCCTCATTGACGACTCCAAAATAAAACGTCTGCTGAAGCGCATTCTTTCCGATGAGGAAGCCCATCGCGACAGCTTTGCCCATTTCGTGAAAAAGGCAGGACGTGAAGGAGCCAGGGATATCAGGGGCGACAAGCAGGATAAGACAGCCAGCATACTGAACTGGGGTATCGGGCATGAATACACGGTCATCCTCCAGTACCTTCTTCATTCCTATATAAGCAAAAGCGAGGAAGTGCAGGAACAGCTCGCCGACCAGGCAATCAACGAAATGCAGCACCTTGGCTGGCTGGCAGAGGAACTGGCCAGCAGTGGTGGCAACCCCAAGCTTGAACATATCGCGGTAGATAAATCAACCGAACCGGCTGATATGCTAAAGGCAGATATAAAAATCGAAAAAGAAGTGGCCGAGGCATACGATAAGGCAGGTAAAGAAACCGATGATGCCGACCTTAAGAAACTCCTCTTCCGCATCCGTGATAACGAACTCTACCACATTGACGTCTTCAACGACCTG
>JABMRL010000277.1 GCA_013202615.1 Dehalococcoidia bacterium | reverse complement strand
GGCTTTTTCAGCAAATGGTATCTGATACTGGGAAGCATAGAGGCGAACAACTGGGCTTTTGTCGCCGTGATTCTGGCGAGCAGCCTGCTGACCGCAGTCTATTTCTTCCGCATAATTGAGAAGATTTTCACCACGCCTCCAGACGCCGACCCGGTGGTGGAGCAGGCCAGAGAGCCTTCCGCCCGAATCCTGTCGCCAATCATAACGCTGGCTGCAGGGATTATTGTTTTGGGTTTGATTAACGCGCTAATTGTCTCGTATATACTGCAACCCGTGGTGGCGCTTTTACCATAGTGAAGAAAGTGAGTAAATAGTCTGGATTGATGGAAACGGTCTATTCGCTGAAACCGCTGCTCGCGGTACTGGTCTCACTGGTCGCCGTTGTTTTTATCGTCATTCCAAATCAGCGACCTAACGTCCGCGAATCGTGGACGGTTATGGCAGCGCTGGCGAAATTTGCCCTGGTGGCATCGATGCTGCCCCTGGTACTCCAGGGTAAAAGCCCGGCGATAACCCTTTTTGACATTTCTCCCGGAATATCGCTGGCGCTGAAAGTGGACTCGTTGGGCATCATTTTCGGGCTTTCAGCCTCATTCCTCTGGATATTGACCACCTTCTTCTCCATGGGTTACGTGCGGAGCATCCCGGAACACAAGCAGACACGCTATTTCGCCAGTTTCGCCATCTGTCTTTCGGCGACCATGGGCATCGCTTTTGCCGCCAATCTTTTAACGTTGGTCATTTTCTACGAGATTCTGACCATCGCCACCTATCCGCTCGTCATGCACAAAGAAACACCGGAAGCAATCTCCGGCGGTCGCAAGTACCTGATTTACCTGCTTACGGGTGGCGTGTTTCTTCTCTTTGCCCTGGCATTGACCTATCAATTGAGCGGCACGGTCGATTTTCAGGCCGGTGGCATCCTTCCGGCGCAGGTAGCGAAGAGCAGCGTTATCTTGCTTTTCACTCTTTTCCTGCTCAGTTTCGGCGTGAAATCGGCGATTATGCCGATGCACAGCTGGCTGCCGACGGCGATGGTGGCGCCGACACCGGTGAGCGCACTTCTCCACGCCGTGGCGGTGGTCAAGGCCGGGGTGTTTGGCTTTGCCAGAGCCATTGGCTTTGTCATCGGCCCGGCGGTGTTGAATAGTAGCGGCGCTGCCGGCTTCCTCGCGGCGCTTACCGCCGCCACGATACTGGTAGCTTCACTAATCGCCCTGCGCCAGGATAACCTCAAAGCACGCCTCGCTTATTCCACGATAGGACACCTTTCTTACATTGTTCTCGGCCTGGCACTGTTTTCGCCGGGGGCCTGGGTCGGTGCCTTGCTGCACATTGTCAACCACGCGATGATGAAGATAACCCTCTTTTTCTGCGCCGGTGCCATCCATGTTAAGACCCACTGTGATAAAGTCAGCCAGCTCAATGGCATCGGCCGGCAGATGCCGGTCACCATGGCCGCATTTGCCATCGCCTCGATAGGCCTGTCCGGGATACCGCCGGTAAACGGTTTCATCAGCAAATGGTACCTGATACAGGGGTCTTATGACGCCGGGCAGATAGCCTTCGTCGTCATTTTCCTGCTCAGCGGACTGCTCAATGCCGGCTATCTTCTCAGCATCGTGGCCCGCGCCTTTTTCGCCCCGTCACAGAAGTTCACCAGATTTGGCGAGGCATCACCATTGCTGGTTGTGCCGCTGGCGATAACGGCCGTGCTCTCGCTCCTGATGGGGATTTTTCCTGACCGGGTCCCTTACTTCTTCCAGCTTGCGTCGCGCGTAGCGCAGAGTGTTATCGGTGGAGGTGGCCTGTGAAGCGAAAGTGGTTGCTGGTATCCATTGCCACATTGATTATCTTCATCATACTGGACGTTTTGGTAGTCATGGGACACGCGCATTTCGCGTTCCCGTGGTCGCACATACCGGGTTTCTTTTCCTTTTTCGGATTCCTCGGCTGCCTGGCGATAATCTACGGCGCCAAGCTGCTCGGCCACTTGTGGCTGCAGAGAGGCGAGGATTATTACGATAAAGATGATGAGCATGAGTAGCTTTCCACTGGCGATAATATACATAATAGGGGCGGTGCTGCTGCCAGTGCTGCCGCGTCAGATACGCTCCGCGTTCTGTTTGATAGTCTCCGCGCTGGCGTTTTTTATCCTGATTAACCTGGAAACCGGCGCCAGCCTGACCTTTCCCTTCCTCAATTACGAGCTAATGGCCTGCCGGGTAGACAGATTAAGCCTGGCCTTTGGTTACGTCTTCGTCATTATGGGCTTCCTCGGCGGTGTATACGGCTATCATGTGAAAGAGTCTTTGCAGCAGGTGGCGGCAATGCTCTATGTGGGGAGCTCACTGGGAGTGGTCTTCGCCGGCGACCTGTTCACCCTCATTTTCTTCTGGGAAATCATGGCCATATCCTCGCTGTTCCTTATCTGGGCCAGAAGGACACAGGAAGCCAGAAAAGCGGGCTTTCGCTACCTGCTGGTGCATGCCTTCGGTGGCAGCGCCCTTATGGCAGGCATACTGCTGCACCTGCAGCAGACCGGCTCGCTCCTGTTCACCCATTTTGACGGCGGGGTAGCCTCTTACCTTATACTGCTCTCCTTTGCTCTCAATGCAGCGATACCGCCTTTGAACGGCTGGCTCCCTGACGCCTATCCGGAGGGAACGGTTACCGGCAGCGTTTTCCTCAGCGCCTTCACCACCAAAGTAGCCGTCTACGCGCTCGCCCGCGGCTTCGCCGGTCTGGAGCTGCTCATATGGGCGGGCGC
>JABMRL010000276.1 GCA_013202615.1 Dehalococcoidia bacterium | reverse complement strand
CGGTGGTGGCGGAGCGCTCCACCTGCCGCCGTCACCACGTCGGCGCCGTGGCGGTGAAGGACAAACACATTCTGTCCACAGGTTACAATGGCGCTGCCGCCGGCTCTAAAGATTGCCTGGAGCTGGGCTGCCTCCGCAACGAGCTTAATATACCCTCCGGAGAGCGCCATGAAATCTGCCGCGGCATTCACGCCGAGCAGAACGCTATCATCCAGGCCAGCCTCCACGGCGTCAGCCTTGAGGGTAGCACCATTTACTGCACACACACTCCGTGCATCCTCTGCGCCAAGATGCTGGTCAACGCCAGAATCAAGCGCTTCGTCACCTTCGGCAGCTACAATGACAGCAGTTTCGTCGAACTCTTCAAAGAAGCGGGTATTGAATTCGAGCGCCAGGAAAGGCCACCCTCCCAGGTCGGCTTTCTGGACTGACGCCGAAATCGAAAGCAACAGCAATGAGCAAGGTTTCCATTGTTAAAGTTGAAAACGATTACCAGGAGGCGCTTCTGCGCGCTCTCGACGACCTCGGTGAAAAGCCGGTGGCGAGGGGAGACTGTGTGCTCATCAAGCCAAACCTCTACGAGCCCAAACCTCCCGATAGCGGTGATATTACCAACCCCCGGCTGGTCGAAGCCATAGCCCGGTACTGCCTGGATGCCGGCGCGGGACGCGTGATTATCGGGGAGGGGCCGAGCTACTACCAGTCGGAGTCAAACCTCAGGCCGTGCTTCACCCAGACCGGTACCAGCGAGGTTGCCGACCGCCTGGGCATCGAGTGGGCACTTTTTGATGAGCACGAATTCCGCACCTTCCGGAACTTCTCAAAAGCCACGCCTGATGAATTCAGGGTGACGGAATATGTCTTCTCCTGCGACAAACTGATAAATGTGCCGGTGCTGAAAACACACCACCAGACCACGGTAACGCTGGCAATGAAGAACCTCAAGGGCTGTTTGAAACGGGAGGACAAGCCCCGATTCCATCAACAAAAAGACCTGAACCAGGCCATCGTTGAGCTGAACAGGATAGTCAGGCCGGCGATGAATATAATCGACGCCACCGCCAAGACCATCGGCAGCGTTGGCTCTTCCGCCCGCACCAAGCCCATCGGCACGCCCCTGCTCCTGGTCAGCGCGGATGCCGTGGCCGTGGACGCCGTCGGCTGCGCTCTCATGGGCATCGACCCTAATACCGTGCCCACGGTAACTCTGGGCGCGGCGGCCGGGCTGGGGGAAAACGACCTGACCCGAATAGATATCATCGGCGAAGAGCTGAAACGACTGAAATTCAAGGTCAAACTGCCCCAGGAGCAGTTACGTCAGAGTTTTCCGCAGCTTGAGATAAGCGGCATCGACGAAGCGTGCAGCGGCTGCCTCATCCCGCTGCTTTCCGAACTCCTTATGTTGAGCGAGCGCGGCGCAAAGTTGCAGATGCCACTTCGTATCTGCCTCGGCACTGAACCCGATATACCCGCCGACAGAGCGTACCTGCTGGTCGGCGACTGCGCCCTTATCGATGGAGAAGAGACAAAATGCATCGCCGGCTGCCCGCTTGTTCGGGAAGACATTCACCAGCGCCTGACCGCATTTTTTAAATCCGGGCGATAAACCTGCTTTAGTGCTTCTGCTTATGTTCCGCTATTCGATTATCTTCACGCCCTGGCTGTGCTTGGTGATGTAGTCCCAATCATACTCCACGCCCAGGCCAGGCCCCTGAGGCACCTGAACGCAGCCGTTCTTATCGATAGCATCCAGGCCGTCCTTGTAGCCGCCCTTGAAGACGGGCGCCTGGGGAGCATGTGGCGCCTTGGGGTGGACCAGTGCCATCTCGTAGTAGTTCATGTTCTGTATCGCCGCCATAAGTTGGCGCCGTTCCGGACCGGCCGGGGCGTGCAGCTCGACATCGAGCCCGAAGCCTTCGGCGGCGTGGGCTATCTTCATTACGGCAGTGATACCGCCGTCGATGTCAGGGTCGCCACGCACGAAATCGGTGCCGTCAGCCACGATAAAGTCAACATGCTGTTCCAGGCCACGCACGTGCTCCAGCTGCAGAAGGGGCGTCTTTATCAGTTGTCTCAACTTGCGATGAGCGAAGGCCGAGATACCGCCGTCCCGATAGGGGTCCTCCCACCAGAAAAACTTCTCCTCATCGCAGGCCCACCCCATCTTGAGAGCATCGCCAAAGGTCTTGGGGGCACAGTATGGGTCGAGCATCAGGTCCATCTTACCCCCGACCCGCCTGCCGACCGCGTGGATGGTATCCACAATCCTGCTGACCGGACCGTCCGCCCAGGGATGTATTTTGAACCCGGGATACCCCATTTCCAGGCACTGCTCGGCGAAATCGGCAAAAGCCTCCGGGCTATTCAGCCCTCCCGGGTGATTGTCTGCGGTGTGCGTACTGGCGTAACAGGGAAGGTCGATACGGTTGCCACCGAGAAGCTCATAAATGGGAGCCCCGTAATACTTGCCGGCCAGGTCCCACAGAGCGATGTCTATCTGACTCAGCCCCAGGCGGGCACGCTGGCG
>JABMRL010000275.1 GCA_013202615.1 Dehalococcoidia bacterium | reverse complement strand
TAATCCCTGACCGGGCCGATCTGAAAAGATTTCGTCAGGCAGAGAACCTGGCTGCTGTGCTCCAGAGCCGTAGTGAGGTTGTAGGCCTCCTCAAGCCACTGCCCGATAGCAAAGCTGCCGTGATTGTGCACCATAATTATGTGGTGTTGCTGCAACGCCCGGGCGACAATATCATCCAGGCATTCTTTTTCCAGTTCCTCGCTCCAGCCCACCACCGGGACTGTTCCTATCAGGGAGGAGTCCTCCACACCGGGCATAATTTCCTTTTCCTTCAGCGAGAGCGCAACGGCGTGAGGCGGATGGGCATGGACGACAGCCAGAGCCTGTGTCTCGCGATAGATAGCACGGTGGATGGCCAAATCGGTTGAGGCTAACGGCGTGGTTCTGGTGTTCTTGCTAACGCCGGTCTCAATCAGGTCATTTTCACTCAGGCAGTTGAGCATACAGCCACGTCGGGTAATCATTACCTGGTCCCCCAGCCTGATGCTCAAGTTGCCGCTGTTAGAGGAAACGAGCCCCCGGGCAAATAAGTCCCGGCCTACCGTCTGAAACTGTGCAGAAATCATAGCCGTCTTTCAGTTATACCGTATTGGCAGTATCTTCTTCAACCTCGAATCAAGTACAGGTCGTAATTACTTTATACTTACTGCCCTAAAAAAATCAAATCAAGTTTATAACGGTGTCTGCTGAAAAAGCAAATCGAGCTATGATTTATTTATTATGCCGGCTTTCCCATCCGCCGGATTACAGCGATAACTCTCCCCTGAATTTCAACGTTCTCCGGGTCAACATAGACCGGCTGCATCTGGCTGTTCGCCGGCTGAAGGCGCACGCGCTCAGGCTCCATATAGACTTTTTTCAGTGTCGCCTCCTTCTCCGCCTTGAGCCACACCGCCGCCATCTCCCCGTTGTCCACCGTATTGACATGCTGCATCAGCACCATATCACCATCATTTATCAGGGCGTCAATCATTGACACGCCTTTGATTTTCAACGCATAAACATCCTGCCTCCCCCGGGTAAGGTCAGCTGTTACCTCAAGAAAATCAGCGCCCGCGGTTGTGTCCCAACTCTCTGAGCCAGGCACCGGAATCGGTTCTCCGGCAGCTATCTGCCCGATTATCGGCACCTGCACTTTCAGCGGTGATGATGCTCTACCAAGCAGCTCGATTCCCCGCGATACCTCGGGGTCGCGGCGTATGTGCCCTTCCTTTTCCAGCACTTTCAGGTGATAGTCAACCACTGACGTTGAGCTGATTCCACAGCCGCTCTGTATATCCCTGACGGTTGGCGGATAACCTTTATCCTCCACAAAACGGAGGATAAAGTCAACGATTTGCTTTCTCTTCGCCGACAATTGCGCCATCATCTTCTTCACCATGTATAACAGAAGAACAATTGTTCTATTTTAAATTTATAATAATTGGAAGACGTTGTCAAATTAAAAGATACAAAAGGTTTGTCCCTGAGAGTAAAACAGAGTAACTAATCATACCTTTAAATATTCGGTCTGGCTTCAGGTGGTACCAAATGGTACCACCTTGTCATTATCTGTGGTGAAAAGTTCGTTAGCAAAAATGTTAGCAATTTGATAAATAGAATCTTGTTTATTTTACTATAAATGCAGAATGTAGTTAAGGCTTTGGGGAGAGAAGGAAAACAAGCAGCCATCTTGTTGTCTCTGTTTCATCAGGAGTTCCACAGCATAAGACACTGATTCAGTCCGGCACCAGTCTCATCCTGCTCAATGTTAGCAGGTGTCGCTTGACACAATCTGATATAATGCCATCAGATTCACCGAATAACAAATAGAGATGATTGACGAGTTCATTGGTTCTGGATTATCCAAAGAATTAATAGTTGTCATCATATCAGCTCTACCGATAATAGAACTACGCGGCAGTATTCCGGTAGGCATGGGGCTATTTCAGTTGCCATGGTATCAAGCTTTGGGCTTGGCTATTATTGGCAATCTATTACCTGTGCCATTCCTGTTATTGTTCTTTCAGGCGCTGGTGAAATACATAAGGCGAGTACGCGTGGGGGGAAAACTGCTCAACCCTCTCATCCAGCATACCGAACGCCACACGGCAGCTATTGAGAAATATGAGAGGATTGGTTTGATGGCATTCGTAGCTCTCCCACTGCCTTGGACTGGTGCTTGGACAGGAGCCATGGCCGCATCACTGCTTGGTATAAAGTTCAAAAGCGCCTTCTTTTCTATCCTGGCTGGAGTAATTATCAGTGGTGCCATTGTTACAACCTTGTTTCAGACGGGATGGGTTGGAGCTGTTATTGCCGGACTTGGGCTGTCCGGTTTGGCACTGCTGGGTTTTTGGAAAACATGACTCTTGTCCCGCTTACTGATAAAAAGTTGTACTGGCGAATTGGCGCTTCTTAGCGGCGCCCTGCCTGGGAAAACACCTGGCTCTGCGGTTGCATTGTCTCCAGCGCCAGCTTGTCCATCTCAAGCTGCACCGGTACGGGGTAATTGCCGGTAAAGCAGGCCAGACAAAACTGGTCCTTAGACAAAGCAACGGCTTTCAGCAGCCCATCTATGCTGAGAAAGCCAAGCGAATCCGCGCCAATGAACCGGCAGATTTGCGGTATTGATTTCTGGGCGGCTATCAGTTCGCTACGGGTAGCCATATCCACGCCGAAAAAGCAGGGGTAACGTATTGGCGGTGCACAGATGCGCATGTGGATTTCCCTGGCCCCGGCCCGCCTTAATTCCTTGATTACACTCGGGGTGGTCGTGCCGCGGACAATACTGTCATCCACCAGCACCAGCCTCTTGTTGTTGAGCATGCGGGGAAGAGGATTGAACTTCAGTTTCACGCCCAGGTCCCTGATGCGCTGGTCAGGTTCAATAAACGTCCGCCCCACATAGCGGTTCCTGATTAACCCCTCCCCGATAGGTATTCCTGACTGGCGGGCATAGCCGATACCGGCGCTGGTCGCCGAATCAGGCACCCCCACCACAAGGTCGGCCTCCACCGGATGTTCCACTGCCAGACCCGCACCCATTGCCTGCCGTGCCGGAGAAAGCAACCGACCGCTGATAACACTATCGGGGCGGGCAAAATAAATATACTCAAAGATGCACAGCGCCCGTTTACCGCTCTTACCGGGATAGCTTTCAAGTCCGTTCCCATCGATCTTGATGATTTCACCGGGCTCAACCTCACGGACGAAAGTAGCGCCAAGGTGGTCAAGGGCACATGTCTCCGAAGCTATAACCCAGCCGCCATTTATTTTACCCAGGCACAGTGGACGTACTCCCAGTGGACCGCGAACAGCGAAGAGAGTGTCCTTGGTCAGGAGTGTCAACGAATACGCTCCCTGCAGCCGGTTCATCGCGTAGCGTATCTTTTCCACCCAGCTATCCCCAGGCGAGGAAAGGACCAGGTTGGCGATTACCTCACTATCAGTGGAGCTCTGAAATGGGTAGCCCTGCTCAGAGAGCTGCGCAAAAAGGTGCTCGGCATTGACGATATTGCCGTTATGAGCTATGGCGATGGCGTCATTGCCCTTGCCCACCAGCATGGGCTGCACATTGCATGCGCTACTTGACCCTCTGGTCGAGTAACGGTTGTGACCGATGGCGATATTACCGCTGAGGTGAGAGAGCGCTTCCTCGGTGAAAACCTGAGCTACCAAGCCCACCTTGGCGTAGACGTTCACTTTCTTGCCATCGGCGGTGGCAATTCCGCTGCTTTCCTGACCCCGGTGTTGCAGGGCAAAAAGGGCAAAATAGGTAAGGCGAGCTACATCTTCATCGGGGGCATAAACGCCGAAAACGCCACAGCTTTCCTGCAATTTATCCAGCTTCTTATCTCCGGTCCCTATTGACCCTATCACTACCAATTATATCCCTCGCTGACATCCGGGTCAAATCAAATTAATCATGCGGACACCCGGCAATGATTTCCAAGCCAGCCCATAACCTGCCTCATGGCTCGCCTGTCCTGTCGCAGCCTGTGTCCCGCACCATCGATGATAACGAGCTTTTTGGGCTCCCCCGCCTCTTTATATAGCCAGCGAGCCTGCCTCACGAGAACAGTTTCATCCCTGTCCCCGTGAACGAGCAGCAGAGGCCGGGGTGAAATCCCGGCAACGCAGCTGACAGGGCGGACCTCGTCGAAGCCATTCAGCCACTCCTCCATCGACGCCGGGAAACCATCGTCACGAATTACGCCGATGCTGCGGAAATGGTCGACCATTTTTTCCGGCTCATCGACCTCACTAAGAAAGGTGAATTCTGCCGGGCAGGCGCAGGCAGCCACACAGGACACCCGCGTATCCTGAGCCGCGACGCAAATGGCAACGGCAGCTCCACCGCTGAAGCCAAGCAGAGACAGATGCGCCCGGTCAACCTCCGGTAACTCCCATAAGTAGTCAATCGCCGCCTTCAAATCACGCGACCAGCCGGCAAGGTCAAAGTTGCCTCCGCTCTCCCCGGCACCCCGGAAATTAAATATAAATGCGGCAAAGCCCTGGCGGTTCATTCGCTGCGCAAGCTCCGGGTAACCGCCGTCATCCACATCCTTCGGTTTACCCGACGGGATACCGTGGCAGATGCCGACCGCAGGAAACGGGCCACTGCCTCCAGGCAGATGTATTTCTCCGGCTATCTTAATGTCCTCAACGGTTAGATGAACCTTTTTAATCATTATGTCAAATTCAACCGCACGAAAAACTCCCGGTTGCCCGATGCGCCGCGTATGGGCGAAGCCACCAGCCCGCGCAGTCGCAGTTTTTCCGTAACCGCCCAACTGATGAAGCGCCCCAAAACCCTGGCGTGCCGCTGCGGGTCTTTGATTATACCCCCTTTTCCCACCTCCGCCCGCTTGGCCTCGAACTGTGGCTTAATCAATACCAGCAGAGTGCCGCCGTCTTTGAGCAATCTTATAGCGGAAGGTATGACCCTGGTCACCGAGATAAAGGAAAGGTCAAGGGTCGCCAGGTCGACCTTTTCCGGCAGGGATACGGGATAGCGCGCGTTGGTCCGCTCCATGACCACTACTCGTTTATCCTGTCTCAATCTATAGTCGAGCTGTCCATAGCCCACGTCTATAGCGTAGATTTTTTTCGCCCCCCGCTGGAGAAGGCAGTCGGTGAAGCCACCGGTGGAAGCACCGATGTCCGCCGCCACCATTCCCGAGACATCCACCTGGAAAGTGTCCAGCGCATGCGCCAGCTTGATGCCGCCCCTGCTTACGTAGGGCGACGGCGCTCTTACCGTGATTTCAGTACTTTCTTCGATGAGGGTGCCGGACTTGGTAACGGGATTCCCCCCGGCCAGCACCTCGCCGGCCATGATAAGCGCCTGGGCTTTGGCACGGCTTTCCG
>JABMRL010000274.1 GCA_013202615.1 Dehalococcoidia bacterium | reverse complement strand
TCAATTGTTGCCGGCTGGAGAGCAGTTAATGCTTCTCCCAGTTCATATTGTCCGGTCTTCTCCAGTTTTATGTTCAAAGCTCCTGCCATCGCTGCCATCGGCCAGCCGGCGTTCGGGCTTGCCGTCCTGCTGTGCTCGCGGAGCGCTATCTGCCAGGACCTCCGCCCATTTTTCCGGGCCAGGAAAGCCGCCAGAACCAAAAACAGCGCCGTCAACCTGGCCGGGATAAAATTGAGCACGTCATCCAGTCGGCCGGCGAACTTGCCAAGATACTCATATTCACCGTGATAACCTATTATAGCATCCAGGGTATTGACCACCCGGTAGGCAACCGCCCCGGGAACACCGAAGAGCAGAAAGTAGAACAGGGGCGCCACAAAGCTGTCACTGATATTCTCCGCCACCGATTCTACCGCCGCCGATATTATCCTGGGGCGGGTCAATTTACCGGTATCGCGACTGACGAGCGTCCTGAGTTCAAAACGGGCCTTGTCCAGCCTGTCCTGCAATAAATGTCCCTTTGTTACCAGCGCGGCTCGCCGCAGCCCTTTTACGGAAAAGGACAGTTTTAAAATTACCGCCCCGGCCACGATGTAAGCCGCGGTATTGAAATTGTTCAGAAATTGCAGCCCAAAGTAAACGGGCACAGCAAACAGGCCCATGACGAAAAGCACCATGCCCGTACCGTAGATGAATTGGACGATATGGTGCCGGCTTTTCAATCCTTTTCTCAGGTATGAAACCACCCTGCCCATCCACGCCACCGGGTGGACAGCATTCGGCGGGTCACCGAAAACAAAATCAATTATTATTGCCAGCAAAAAAATGAATAAAATGTCCATTTAACCTGAATTAAAATCCTTTTTACCAATATCGGCAGGGCCGGGGAGTCTGCCGTTATCCGCCTTGAGCAAAACGCAGGGCAGACCGTTCACCGGGTGGGAGTAGACACTGTTCCCGGCCCCATAGACTTCAGCGATATTTCGCTCGTTAATGACCTCCCACGGTGTCCCCTCGGCGTATATTCTACCTTCGTTAAGCATAATCAATCGGTCACAGTACTGCGCCGCCAGATTCAGGTCATGGAGGGCGGCAAGCACCGTCATATTTTTATCGGAGCACAGGTTCCGGATAAGGCCGAGTATTTCAACCTGTCGGCCAATGTCCAGATTTGCCGTTGGCTCATCCAGAAGAATCGCCTTCGTTTCCTGTGCCAGAACACGGGCGATGAGCAAACCCTGTATTTCCCCTCCGGAAAGCTCGCTCACCCTCCGTTCGGCAAGAGACTGCGTGCCCGTCTTTTCCATAGCCTGCCAGGTGATGGCGATTTCCTTCGGCCCTTCATACTGCAAAAACCCGAGATGTGGATTGCGGCCCATAAGCACTATCTCAAAAGCGGTAAAGGCGCTGGGCAGTAGCGGCATCTGCGGTACCACCCCGATTAAGTGCGCCAGCTGTTGCCTGGATAACCTGGTTATATCCTGACCATCGACGAGAATCCGCCCTGAAAACGGGGAAATGATGCGACTTAACGCCCGTATCATGGTGGACTTCCCGCAGCCATTCGGGCCAATCAGTCCCACTATTTCCCCCGGCTTTGCCCGCAGGTCGACGTCCTGCAGGACTGCCCTGCGATTGTAGCCCAGCGATACTTTATGCATTTCTATCGTTATCATATCCGCCTCAGAAAATCACCTGCTTCCGACGCCGCAACAGGTACAGGAAGAAGGGAGCACCACAGATAGCCGTGATGACACCAATCGGTATCTCGACCGGCGCCAGCACTGTGCGCGCCAGTATGTCGGCCAGAATAAGAAATATCGCCCCGGTGAGAATCGACAAGGGGAGCAGAAAGCGGTAGTCGGCACCCCATATCAGGCGCACCGCATGGGGGATGATGATGCCGACGAATCCGATAATGCCCACGAAGGAGACCGCCGCCGCGGTTATCAGCGTGGCCGCACCGAGTAAGACGAGCTTCAGCCTCTCCACATTGATGCCGAGCTGCTGGGCCTGCTCCTCATCAAGCTGCATCAAATTCAACGAGCGAGCGTAAAGCAAAAGGACAACCAGGCCCACCAGCATATAGGGCAACACCATTATCACCTCCGACCACTGGCTCAGGGAGAAGCTGCCCATTAGCCAGAACATGATGCTGTGCAACTTGTCACCGCTGGAAATAATAAGGTAGGAGACGATTGAGGATAACAGCGCTCCCAGTGCCACCCCGGCCAGTATGAGCGTCGTCACGGGCAGTGTCTTGCCGACACGGGCCAGCAGATAGACGACGGTGGTGCTGATGAGCGCGCCGGTGAAGGCAAGCAGAGGGATTATGCCGAACCCCAGAGCGTGCCAGCCAGAGGGCAGCAAAAAGCCGATTACCGCGCCCAGCGCGGCCCCCTGAGCTACCCCGATTAGATACGGGTCCGCGAGCGGATTTCGAAAGAGTCCCTGATAGGTAGCGCCCGCCGCCGCCAGTGCGGCACCCACCAGCCCCGCCAGTAATACTCTGGGCAACCGGATATCAATGACAATCGTCTCCAATGTGCTCGCCCACTCGGGCGCTATCTCAACCAGCGGCAGCTTGGAAAGCAGAATGGTGCCGGTGGTTAATAACGGTATCTTGACGCTCCCGACCGTGGTAGCAAAAGCAGCGACCACTGCCAGCAGGATAATCAGCCCGGCGATGCCATATATCCGGCCGCGCCAGTGAAGCAAATGCACCGGCGGAGAATTGTTCATCTGGACCCCTCAAAAAGTTCGGGATGGATGAATTCCGCAAGCTGTTCCAGACCCTCTACAACCCTCGGCCCGGGACGGCTGGTCAGGTCTGAATCTATCTCATACACCCGGTTATACAATCGGGCCTCCACCTCGGCCAATCTCGGCTCAGTCAGGGCAAACTGGACGGGGATATCCTGCCCGCTCCCATGACCGCCACCGGCGATAATGACCTGGGGGTCGGCCATAATCACGGCTTCCATACTGATTTTGGGATATTCCTCGGTCAGGTCCTGTGCAATATTAATACCTCCGGCCATATGAATCAGCTCATG
>JABMRL010000273.1 GCA_013202615.1 Dehalococcoidia bacterium | reverse complement strand
TCCTCGCGGCCGATAACCGGGTCGAGCTTACCCTGTCGGGCAAACTCGGTAAGGTCACGTCCGTATTTCTGCAGCGAACGATAATGGCTCTCCGCCCTGGTATCGTCAACTCGATGCCCGCCGCGGAGTTTCTGCAGGGCGCCGTAGACCTTTTCCTGGTCGACACCGAGCTGTTTCAGAATGGAGGCGGCTTCGCCACCTTCGGTGATGATAGCGATGAGCAGGTGCTCGGTGCTGATGTACTCGTCTTTCAGTCGATTTGCCTCTTCGTCAGCCAGCTTGAGAAGCTGGGCGATGCGCGGTGTGGCATATATTTGCCCGGAATCATAGGTAACCCTGGGCACTTTGCCCAGTGCTGTTTCCACCGACTGTTTTACCTCTGTGGCGTTGACATTCAGTTCATTTAATACGTCACCGACCAGTCCTCTTTCCTGCTGGAGCAATGCCAGCAATACGTGTTCCACGTCCCACTGGCTGTGCTGATACTGGCGGACAATCTCCTGAGAAGCCGTTAATGCTTCCTGCGCCAGTTCCGTAAACCTCTCCTGTTTCATAGCTTACTTACCTCCTAACCTCTCCACCTCTGATTCAAGTTTTGCCATTTTATCCTGCATCTCGCTCATCCGCTGCACCAGGCGCAGGATAACCTCCACCCCGGCCAGGTTAACCCCCATGTCCTCGACAAGTGTCCTGACCCGGCGGAGCAGGTCGATATCTCTGTCTGAGTAGAGCCGGATGTTGCCCTGTGAACGTTTCGGCTCTATCAGGCCGATTCTTTCGTAGTAGCGCAGTGTATAGGTCTGCGTGCCCAGAATCCGGGCGGCAATGCTTATCACATATCTCGGTTCGTCGTTTTGTTCCATATAAACCGGCCTCCTTTAAGTAGAGCGGAGCTCGTTTAGCTGTTTGAATAGTTCTTTTTCCCTGTCCGATAATTTTGTGGGTAGGACAACGTTCACCCTGGCGAATAAGTCGCCGCGCGACGAATTGCCCAGATGGGGCATTCCCTGTCCGGCAAGGCGGAAGGAGCGTCCGTTCTGTGTCTCCGCGGGAATTTTCAGCGCCAGCTTCCCTTTCATGGTGGGCACCTGTGCTTCTCCACCCAGCACCGCAATCGTAAGCGGCACCGGGACTTCCACATGTAAATCGTCGCCGCGCCGTTCAAATTGACGGTGCGCCCTCACCGATACCAGCAGGAAAAGGTCGCCACCGGCACCGCCGCTATACCCGGGTGAGCCCTTGCCGGCGATGCGTACCCGTGAGCCGGTCTTGACACCGGCAGGTATCTTGACTTCAAGTCGTTTTATGCGGGGCACTCTTCCGGCACCCTGGCAGGTTGAGCAGGGCACGTTCTGGATAAAGCCGGTGCCCTGGCAGGCAGAGCAGGGCTCTTCCGACTGGAGGCTGATGGTCCGGGTGGTGCCATGAAAGGCTTCCTCAAGCGTTACCTCAATCGGCGTTTCAATGTTCCGCCCGCGCATCGGTCGGGTGCGCCGTGTATAGGTACGGGTACGACCGCCGCCAAAAAGCATTTCATCGAACAGGCTTCCCATGTCCTCACCTTCAAAATGGAAGCTGGTGGCACCGTCGCCACTGCCGAAGTCCCGGCGAGGCGCCTGCTGACGTCTTGCCTGCTCGAACTGCTCGGCGTGCTGCCACTGGTCCCCGTACTTATCGTATTTCTTCCGGTTCTTCTGGTTGGAGAGGACCTCATAAGCCTCGTTGATTTCCTTGAACCTGGCCTCAGCCGACTTGTCGCCTGAGTTCACATCGGGATGGTGTTGCCGTGCCAGCCGGCGGTAGGCTTTCTTTATCTCCTGCTCGCTGGCGTTGCGGCTGATTCCGAGCGTTTCGTAGTAGTTTTTCCTGGCCATGGCTGTTCTATACCTCTGAATAAATTGTACAATATGAGCTAAATAAAATCAATAACAGTATATAATAAAAGTTAATATAACTTTATTAACTATGATGGATACTAACCGGGTAGATTGAGATGACTGTTGGGTGCCCCAGACCGCAATGGGGGGATGGTCAGAGCCGTGCGGCCTGAGCGAAGATATCCAGGAACTCGGCCAGAATCCGGGCGGTAGCTCCCCAGATTACACTGCCCTGATAGTTATAATGGTAGACGGTGACTGTTTCACCATCTCTTAACTCCTGGCGGGAATGGCCCCTGGCCAGCAGTGCTGAGATTGGGGCTTCGATTATTGCCTCGGTCTCCCAGCCGTCCACCCTGAATTCAT
>JABMRL010000272.1 GCA_013202615.1 Dehalococcoidia bacterium | reverse complement strand
GGCCGTAGACGTCAATGCCCTTCTCTTTGGCCTCCTCTACGGCCGGGGCAATGTGGTCAATCTCTTCCCTGCCCACCATGCCGCTTTCGCCGGCATGCGGGTTGAGCGCCGCCACGGCAATGCGCGGCGCCTTCACGCCATACATGTACAGGGCTTCCTGCAAAACCTGAATCGCCTCGAGGACATTTTCCCTGGTGATGAATTCCGGTATTTTAGCCAGTGGCACGTGTTCGGCGATGGTGATGCGAAAGATGTTGCCGATTTTGGCCACCGATTTCATCAAAGGCGCCTCCAGCTGCTCCCGCATCATCTCCGTCTCGTCATTGTATTTCTTCTTTCCCAGATAAAGAGTCTCCTTGACGAGGGGCCCGAAAACCACTCCATCCACCCTGCCTTCTTTGGCCCATTTTGCCGATTGTATCAGCGCTTCGGCAGCCATCCGCCCGGCATCGGGATGAGGCCTAGCCAGCGCCAGCAGCTCACCGCCTCCCTGGGCCAAATCCAGCGCCATAACGGGAGCATCGCTCGCTGCCGCCTCGTCAATATTACGGAAAACCGGCAGGTCAAACTTCGCCCCCAGCGCATCGAAGCTGGAACGCAGAACCGAGGCGTCTCCCACCGCCAGCAGGCGGCAGTCTTCCGGCGGCCCCTCAACGATAACCTTGACCAGTATCTCCGGGCCGATGCCCGTGATGTCGCCCGGGGTTACAGCAATAAGCGGTTTATCTTTATTAACCATTACATTCCGTCTCCCGTCTGGATAAAAAGTTGTTCTTATCTGGCAGGGCGCTTGCGGTTCTGTATCATCACGCTGGCCAGCTTGATGGCTTCGACGAGGCTGGTCGGGTCGGCGGTACCTTTCCCCGCCTTGCCAAAATTGGTGCCGTGGTCCACCGAAGTACGGATAATAGGCAGCCCCAGAGTAACATTGACCCCGAAAGTTATGCCAAGCATCTTAACGGCAATGTGCCCCTGGTCGTGGTACATGGCAACGGCAGCGTCAAACTGTCCTTCATAGGCACGCAGGAATGCCGAATCCGGCGGCAGTGGCCCGACGACATTCATCCCCCGGCTTTTTGCCTGCTCGATGGCCGGCGTGATGTATTTAATCTCCTCATCTCCGAAGAGGCCGCCTTCGCCGGAATGAGGGTTCAGGCCGGCGACAGCGATTTTGGGCTCGGCGATGCCCATCTGTTTAACCGCCTCTTCGGTAAGCTTGAGCACGGTGAGTATCCGGGGCGGCCGCGTCCGTTCGATGGCGTCACTTAATGAAACATGGGTCGATACGTGGCTGACGCGCAGTTTGCCCGTGACCAGCATCATGGCAACGTCTTTCACCCCACAGAGTTCGGCCAGCAGCTGGGTATGCCCGTCGTAGTGATACCCGGCATTGTTCAGGGCTTCTTTGTTTATCGCCGAGGTGACGATGGCGTCAGCTTCCCCGGCCAGTGCCATCTCCGTCCCCAGCTTGATATACTCATAGGCTGCCTTTCCGGCCATCGGGTCTACTCTCCCCCTGGTCAGCTTGTCGAGTTCAATATTATGTAAATCTATGACCTCAACAACGCCATCCTGAAATCGGGCATCAGCCAGTCTTTCGATTGCCCTCACCTCGCCGGGAGCTCTGGTAAAAGTAAAGGCTTCTTTCATAGCTGCCGCATCCCCGATGACCACCGGCCGGCACAGTTTCCTTACCTCCGGCTCGGCCAGCGTCTTGGTTATTATCTCCGGCCCGGAGCCAGCCGCATCACCCATCGTGATGGCCAGCAACGCTTTTTCTTGTTCACTCATGGCACATTACCTCTTTCCAGATATGCTATTGATTTAACCAACGCTTCTTCCGTACCAAAACCACCTGCCTTGGTAACCACCCTCTTCCCCTGATACCGCCCGCCAATCAGCTCTCCCGCCGGCACACCGGGTTCAATCTCACCGTTAACCTGAATAGCTGATACCTGCACCCGCCGGCAGACCTCCAGGGCAATATCCCCTCCAGACAGGAATAGACCGGCAAATTTATGCGACGCCAGAACGGCGGCTACAATCTCGGCCATAACCGTGGCCATTGCCTGTTTCAGGCCAGGTACATACTGTGAAAAGGTCGATGTTATGGCTATCCCTTTATCTTTATCTATCAAGGCGTCAACTTCTTTTAATACGCTCTCAGGTCTGCCCGAGAGGATTTCCTCGGTATTTAATTTCTCCGTTTCCAGGTTCAATATCGGAATGCCCATCTCGCTATGTGCTCTGTTCAACTGGCTGGCAGCTACCTGGTTGCGCGTGCCGACCACCACCAGCGCCGGGCCGGCCGGTTGTTTTTTCGGCTGTATCCCTCCCGCCTCGGGAACACCAGCGAGAAGCACATGCAGTTCCCGCGCCAGGCCGCCAGACCCGCAGAGCAGCCAGCGTCCTTCCGCCAGCGCGGCGGCGCGGGCAATCCCATTAAGATGTGACGGCTCCGTCACATCACAGACCACCGTACTTTCCGGCTTATCGTCGATGGCCTGTTTCAGTGCTTCTGGCCCGGATTCAATTTCCTCAATCGAAACGCGGCCAACCTCGCAATCCATGGACTGCTCAAGCAGGCGGGGTATGCTCGATTCCTTTACCGGCGATATCGGGTCGTTGGCAAACTGGGTCTCTGCCACCGGCACCCCGTTGACCAGCAGGACTCCATCCACTGTCGTCCGCCCCACTGCCGGAAAGGCCGGTGCCACCACCGTTTTCTCACCGGCTATTGCTTCAGCAATTACCTGCAGTTCTTCGCCGATATTACCCCTGAGGGTGGAGTCTATTTTTTTGTATACCACCCTGCCCGCCATACCGTGCATCGCCCGGCGTACCTGCTCACAGGCAACCTCCGGGTCTTCAGCGCGACTGTTGGTAGTTGTGACCAATATTGCAGCGTCGCAGGAATAATTCGGGTCAAGGACCACCACCGTGCTGAATCCCAGGCTGGCAAAATAGCTGCTGCTGTCCATGGCGCCGGTAAGGTCATCAGCCACGATGCCCAGCTTCCGTGTCGTCACTGATATCTATCCTCTCAAGCTAGGGATACAGAATAATTTTGCCCGCCTTACCACCCGCGGCCATTTCAATTCCTTTGGCAAAGTCTGCCAGCGGCATGCGGTCGGTGATAACCGGCATCGGGTCGAATTTCCCCGACTCCATAAGGTTCTGCATTTCATACCAGGTGCCCCACATCATCCGCCCGGTGCTGCCGAAGACCCTGGCTTCCTTGTAGATGATGTTGGCGGTAAGGTCGAGTGTTACCGGCTCCGATGGCAGCCCCACCAGGCTGACCCTGCCAGCCCGCCGCACCACAGCCAATGCCCCCTGGATTCCCTTGGGATTACCGCTGATATCGATTGAGACGTCAACTCCCAGTCCACCGGTGGCATCCATAATAGCCTTGACCGCGTCTTCCTTGGCGGGATTGAGCAGGACGGCATCAGGGGCAAATCGGGGGACCATTTTCAGCCTGGTTTCCGAAGGCTCGACGGCAAATATCTGGCTGGCGCCCCAGGCGTTGATGGAGCCGAGCCCCATGAGGCCGATAGGCCCGCAGCCGAATACCGCCACGCTTCGGTTATTTATCTCTCCCTTGAGGATACCGTTGACCGCCACTCCCCAGGGTTCCAGAATGGCCCCCAGATCAGGATTGGTATCCTTGGGAAGCTTCCAGCAGCAGACGGCCGGTATTTTCGCGTATTCAGCAAAGACGCCATCGGTATGCACGCCGATTATCGCCATATTCTGGCAGATATGCTGGAGCCCGGTCCGGCACATAAAACAGGCCTCGTCCGGAATGTGAGTTTCCACCGCCACCAGGTCGCCGACCGCTAAACTGGCCACCTGGCTGCCCATTTTCACCACCTCACCACTGCACTCATGACCGAAAATCACTGGCGGTTTGAGCCTGGCCTGAGCAAAAGGAGTCCATTCCATGATGTGGATGTCCGTGCCACAAATGGCCGCTGCTTTTACCTTAATCAAGACATCTTTCGGGCCAGGTTCAGGAATATCAACATCCATGAATCTGGCTCCGGGAGCTGCTTTTTCTTTAACTACTGCTTTCATAGTGCTCGGTATGCCTCCTTTATAACGCTATTTTGATTATACGCCAGCCACTTTTAAGGGGCAAGCGGAAACAACAAATATGACAGGTAATGAGACACAGACAAACCGGAGTGTCCTATGCCTTCAGTAACTTCGCCAGGTCAAAGAGCGCGTAATAGGCCGCCCTTCGTTTCATCTGGTAGAGCCGTCCGGAGTAACTCTGGACGGTATGCACGTCAATTTTGTCACTGTCAATGGCAATGTATACCGTACCCGGAACCATGCCGCTTTCCGGTTCCACGCCGCTTTCACCCTCGATACCAATGCCAACCGTGGCATCCAGTTTCCGGCGCGCCAGGACTGCCATTGCTCTGGCTACCTCGGCTTTATCCTCGCTCTCGGCCAGTTTCGGGTCAAGGCCCAGAGACACCTTAGCCTCGCTGGTCGCCGCAATCAGCCCACCCTTGAAATAGCGCTCGCTGTCTGCCACCGTGGCCAGCGTCTGGGTCAGAAAACCACCGGTGAACGACTCGGCAACGGCTACTGACAGGCCTTTATCGAGAAGCGCTCTGCCCGCCACCGCTTCCTGGGTATCATCGTCAACCCCCCAGATGATATCACCCAGAATTGCCCTGACGTCAGCCTCACGACCATCTACCATCCGTCTTGCTTCTGCTTCTTTTTCTGCCTTCGCCGCAATTCGGATATAGATACCATCGAGCTTGGCGTAGGTCGCCAGCGTCGGATTCGGTGAGGGCGTCAGGTCGGCCAGCATTTCGTCAACCTTAGCTTCTGACGTACCGAACGTTTTTATCATGCGCGTC
>JABMRL010000271.1 GCA_013202615.1 Dehalococcoidia bacterium | reverse complement strand
GTTCCACTGGCATCATTTCCCTTGCTGGCTGCCGCGGTGGTATCGGGGAACTGGCTCATGTTGCTGGTATTAGCCGATACCGGGTTGGGCAGTGTGCTCACCCCGTTATCGGTCATCATGGCTACTACCGCTGCCTGGATATTGGCAAACTCGGTCTCTCCTGCCTCTTCCTCACCTCGTCCGATGAACCGACCCACGTTAGGGATAACCACCGCTGCGAGCACGCCCAGGATGGCGACCACGATGAGCAGCTCGATTAGCGTGAACCCCTTCTCGCCTCTCTTTGGCAATCTCATTTTTTCACCTCCTTCTTCCCTATTATTACCTTATTATAAAAGAGACTACTAGGCAACATTTGCATCATAGAACATGGCAGGTCCACTTACAATCCTGCGAAGAGGTGATTTTCAAAGCGCTGACGACTAATCCTTTTGGGTGAGTAGACATAAGACTTATTGCCTGGTACGGCGTTACTTCCGGTTTAGGGGACAAGCCCCCGTTTCACGGCGTAAGCGGCCGCTTGGCTGCGGTTTGCCAGGTGAAGTTTGTCCATGATATTGCGCAGGTGCGTCTTCACCGTGTTCTCTGAGATAAACAGGGAATCAGCAATCTCCTTGTTGGTGGCGCCCTGAGCCACCAGTTGCAGCACTTCATCCTCACGGGGGCTCATATTGTCCTTTTCGCCGGTCGCCTTTTCGGCTTTGGCGCCTGACCTTGAATCCCTGAATTCGGCCAGCAGCTTGGTGGCCATGACGGGAGAAATTATGACGCCACCCTGGGCAATGTGATAAATAGCCTGAACGAGTTCCTCCGGCTCCGTGTTCTTTAAGATATAACCGGTAGCCCCGAACTTGATGGCAGCGAAAAGGTCAGCTTCATTATCGGAAACGGTTAACACGAGGATGTTAACTTGAATCGCTTTGGCCTGGAGCGCCTGCGTGGCTTCCAGCCCGCTGCACTGGGGCATATTCAGGTCCATCAGGATAACATCAGGTGCCAGTTCTTCTGCTTTGGCTATTGCCTCCAGCCCGTTGACCGCCTCTCCCACCACGCTGATATTCTCCCGGTTTGCCAGCACGGTGACAATGCCACGGCGAAAGAGGGCATGGTCATCAACCACCAGTACTCTGACCGCTTCCATTTTACATCCTCACTTTCTCCGCCGGCAGATTGATTTTCACCTCCGTACCCTGGCCGGGAGCGGTGGTAATTAAAAAATTGCCGCCGAGGCCTTCGGCCCGTTCCTTGATGATGTTCAAACCGTGATAGCCGGGCGTGTATTTCTCCAGCTCTTCAAGTTTGAATCCCTTTCCATCGTCTTTTACTATCATCTCCACTTCGTCTCCGGAGTTATTCAGCGTTAACTCAACACCGCTGGCCATCGCATGACGTCGGACGTTGGTCAATGCTTCCTGGGCGATGCGCAGCAACTGCAGTTCCACAACCGGGGATAGCTGGGCAAAGGGCTTGGAGACGTTAAACTCCACCGGGATGCCGTTATTGCTGCTGAATTCCTGGACATAGTTGCCAAGAGCGGTGAGAATGGAAATGCTTCTTATTTCGGTACTCAGCTGGTCGATTGATTCCCGGATGTCCTCGTAAGTATCCTGTACCACTTCGCGTATCTCATTAAGTTCAGTGAGCGCCTGCACGGTATCCTTTGACGTGAGCAGGTCACTTACCGACTTGGTCTTCAGATTGAGGTAGCTTAATGACTGAGCGACGCCGTCATGAATCTCACGGGCAATACGGCGGCGTTCTTCAATAATGGCTTCCCTTTCAATGCGGCGCCGTATGTTCAGGTTTATGCGATATGGCACGGTGGCGACGACAAAGGAAAAGAGCGTATAAACGATGAGCAGCGTCAGGTTATGCCCCTGCAAAATCCAGGTGAATCGTTCCGTGAACTGGCTCAGGAACAAATGCGTGAGCGAAAGAGACAAGGTGGCGACGGCGGCAAGAGCAAGCGCGATTCTCTCTTCAAAGAGCAGGGCGGCGGTCATGATGGGAGTAAGAGAATAGAGCAGGAAGACACTGTTAAGGCCGTTGGTGTAGACAACGAGCAGGATACAGAGGATAAAATCCCCGCTCAGTATCAAGTAGGTCATGGTACCTCTGGCCTGCCAGCGGAGGGGTGAGAAAACTTTCAGGGCGCTATATATGCCCAGCGTGCCCAGGATGATATAAAGCTGGACAGCAGGCATGGTGCTCATAGCTGGGGCTACCTGGGAGAAGAGCACTGCCAGGGCATACGCCAGGAAACGGTAAACGGAGAGAAACTGATATGCTTCCTTTTCGTATCTGTACCGCATTTTCCAGCCTTATTCCTCTATCCCTTTATTTTCAATGGTAATTCGCGGGGTGCTCAATGTCAAGACTAGACATAAAGGAATCATGTTACAAAGAGATGACAAGTGTTGCCCCCGCCTGAAGAAAGTTAAGATGTTCATCAATCGAGGGAAATCAATCCCTGCTTGATGGCGACGACGACCGCTTCAGTACGAGCGTTTGCGTTCAGTTTGCGTAAAATGGAGGTAACATGGTTCTTAATCGTCTGTTCGCTGATGTCCAGCTCGGCGGCTATCTGCTTGTTCAGGTAGCCCTGAGCTATGTACCTCAGGATTTCCATCTCTCTCGGGGTAAGCGGTGCGATGAACGATTCCGCTTCGCTGCGCAGCGATAGTTCCTGGAACTGCTTCAGCACCTGCTCGGCCAGCTTGGGCCGGGTGGTGAGGCTTTCATTTATCGGGTGCTCACCGCGGGAAACGCGCCTTATGGTGTTAATCAAATCGTTGGCGTTAACCTCCTTGCTCAGATAGGCAACTGCCTGGGCTTTGAGTGCCTGGAAGAGCTGGGCGTCATCCAGGCTGGAGGTAAGCACCACCACGCCGATTGTCGGCAGGCGCAGTTTTATTCGGCGTGCCAGCTTCAAGCCGGCATCTGCAGGGGTATCGATATCCAGCAGAGCGACATCGGGCGGCATATTATCGATTATGGAGAGTACTTCATCCGAAGCCTCAGCCATGGCGGAAATGGTAATATCCCGTACGCTGGAGAGTGATTGCTCTATTCCCTGCCGGAAAAACACCTGCTGGCTGATGATAATAACCTGTATTTTATTCATTGTCGGCAACCTCATTTTTGGAATTAATTATCTGCAGAACCGGCCTCTTATGAGGCCCCTTTTTATTTTTCATACCCACCGGTGTTTTCGTGGTGCTCAGGATGACCTTATGGAAAATTTCCACCAGATTCGGGTCGAATTGGGTATTGGCACATCGTTTCAATTCCTCAAGTGCATCCTCGGTGGACAGGGCATTGGAATAACTCCGTACCGTGGTCATGGCAGCAAAAGCATCAGCTATCGCCAGAATGCGGGCTTCCAGTGGTATCTCCTCGCCTTTCAGGCCAATCGGATATCCGGTACCATCATATCTCTCGTGGTGGTGCAGGATGCCGGGAAGGCAAGGGGCCAGTTCCGGGGCACGGCTGGCAATGTTCACTCCCACTTGAGGGTGCATTTTAACTATCTCCCATTCGCGGGCCGTCAGCGGGGTCGGTTTATTCAGTATCTTTTCGCTGATGCTTATCTTACCAATATCATGCAGTAAGGCGCTGGTTTCAAGTTTGTGGATTTCCTCCGGGTCCAGTTCGGCACCTGTGGCCAGAAGGACGGCAAACTCTTTCACTCTCCTCCAATGACTGTCGGTGTAGTGTTCCTTGGCATCAACCGTTTCCGCCAGTGCAAATATGGCGCTTACTGTGTCGCCATCCTTGCTGTCTATCGAATCGAGCGAAGTATCTTCCAGTTCCAGCAGGGTTCCCGAAGCACAGTGAGTGCGGTCGCCACCTTCACGCTTGGCGCGGTAAAGCGCAGTATCAGCCGCGGCCACTATTTCAACCGAAGTGACGCCATCTGCCGGCCAGCTTGCCAGACCAAGACTGGCGGTTATCGCAATGTGCCCGGCCTTTGTCTTGAGGGCAACCTGGCGGCGGATACGGTCCGCCACCTGGCTGGTGGCGTCAATGGGGGTATTGGGCAGGAGAACGGCGAACTCGTCACCGCCGTAGCGAAAAGCCTGGTCAGTGTCTCGTATGGTAGCCTTCAGGACGCTGCCGATTTCCTTGAGCAGTTTGTCGCCGGCCGGGTGCCCGTAGTTATCATTAAAGGCTTTGAAACCGTCGAGGTCAAGGATAATCAGCGAGAAGACACCGCCGTAGCGCGAGTGTCGGTTAATTTCAGTGGCCATCAGCTCATTAAGGGAGCGGCGGTTAAGCAACCCGGTGAGTTCATCAGCCCGCGCTTTCTCTTCAGCCTCGGCGTACAGGCGCGAGTTTTCGATGGACATGGCAATCTGGGAAGCTATCTGCTCGAGAAGCGTCATGTGTCTCTGCAAGTAGGCATTCGGATTGCGGCTGGCAACAACGAAGCCGCCAATGACTATTCCTTTGGCAATGAGCGGGAGGTAAGCGATGGTACGTACTCCATGGTCATGATGGTATTTTGCGGTGATAAACTGCCCGCTCTGGGCGAGGTCAGGTTCCAGCAACGCCTTTTTATTAATGGTTACCCATTCCGTACCCGTGCCTCTGAGGGGCATTTGCTCTCCTGATTTCCAGACCGAGCCAATCTCGGTATACAGTGCCAGAATCCTGAGCTGACTGCCCTCGATGAAAGTTATAGCTGCCCAGTCGATGTCAATCACTTTCTTCAGTTCGCCGATGAAGCTGTCGTAGATTTCCTGAATATCGAGACTGGACGTGATAATTGCGCTGCAACGGTTCATCACCGACAGCTCTTCTTCGCGGTCTCTGAGGCGCTCGCGGAGGTATTCCTTCTCCATGCTGACCCCAACCTGGCTGGCAACCTCCTCTAGCAGGTGCAGGTCTTCCAGGGAGTACCGGCCGGACGCTTTTTTGTCCAGCACCATTATGCCGATGAGCCGTTCGCGGCTTATCAGGGGCATGAAGAGTTCTATCTCCTGAGAGCTGATTTCGGCCTTTTCCTCCTCCCACAGGCCCCGGAATTCAGGCAGAATGGCCAGGTTCTCTCTGGTCAGCAGCTTGCGCTCCCGTCCCAGGTACTCCGCTATCACGCCATTCTCGCTTAATCTGAATTTGTACATTGAGTCGTCTTTTCCCCTGGGTTCAACAAACTGGGTGGTGAAATCCTGTCCGCCGACTTCCAGGAAGAGGAGACGGGCTCGCTGGCATCTGACCGCCTTGGTGACCAGCGCGAGAAGTTCACCCCCCTGTTCTTTAAGGCTGAATACGTTGTGTATTGAATTGGCGAATTCGGACAACTTCTGGCGGTAGTCATAGCTCTGGCCCTGCAGGACTTTTCCCACGGTAGCAAAGAGAAACCTACGCAGTTTGTAAATAAATACGGCGACAACAACAGCAATCACCGTAGCCACGCTAATGGCGGTCGGGTCAAACTTCAGGCCCAGCACGTTGTTAATGATTAAGAGCGAAAGACCGTAGCAGATAATACCGATAGTTCCCAGGCTGACCCATCCCAGGCCGCGCCGCAAGACGATTCTGATATCAACCAGCTGGTGCCTGATAACCGCGTAGCTGAAGATGACGGCCACGATAATGCCGCCGAAATGAGATACGGCATACTCCCTTCCCCAGGGTAGGAAAGCCACAAAAATGGAGATGAGCAGAACGATTAAGCCAAGCAGCAGGGAGAATATTTGACTGCGGAGCATCGGGTTGTCCAGTATCCGTAACATTTTACCGAAAACGTAGGTCATCCTGCCTGCCAGAGCCAGGAGAGGAAGAGCCAGAAAGATGGTGCCTCTTCCGTAATCAAGGTGAAGCTTGTCACCATTGACAGAGGTAACCCCCTCGGCGACGTAACCCAGTGACAGCAGAACGAAGACTAATACCAGTGATGCGTAAGCTAGAGGCAGCCAGCGCCTCTTCCCTGGAGCATAGAAAGAAGAAGCGAAGCAGTAAAACTGCACTGCCATCAGGGTGTATGTAACGACAATGGCTTTAAGTAAAAAGTCATGATATTGAGGGAATAAATTGCTGCGTAGAAAAATGTCGGTGAGGCTCCATACCATTGCCGCGAGCAGAAATAGAATAAACAATCTATGTCGTTTCTGCCAGGGGCGGCTGCCAATGGTGGTAATAAGCAGCGGAATATAGGCAATCGTAGCCGTTAAAGGTATCAGGGCGTAGATATTCATTACGAGGTAATTATTACCTCAATCAGGAAGGCTGTCAAGCAAAACTAAAGTCGTTTGACCAAAGTGAGGTGGACTAAAGTACTAGCGGACAGATGCTGTTTCAGGCGTGGTTTCAGGACTGACCCTGACCACCTCTTCCGGTTTCTCCGTCAGCAGGTCGAGCACCCGCTGAGACGGATTTATATGCGGCGGTTTGAGATGTGCCAGGTCGGCCCCTTCGGCCCGCCGTTGCTCGGTGAAATGGGCAAAGGCTCCAGGCGAAAGCGTATTCACCTCAACCTTGAAGTCAATCATGGTGGCAAATTCATCGCGATACAGTGCTTCCGTGCCTTTATGCTGGCTGTCCGACCTGAGAATCTGTTCCCGTATGGCGGCAGCGATTTCCGCCTCACTGCCCTGGTAATCATTTTTCAGCTCAAGATATAGACTGAGCACCGGCTGCCCTTCCTTCTTGAAAGCGATCCAGTCTTCGTAGGCGATGCCGGTGTTCTCAATTGCCTGCCAGACTGTCTTCTCGGTCAGCCGGACAAAGACGAAGTCAAGCAGGTCATCGGCACGTCTCTCAAATGCCATCTGCGGAATGTCAATGCCCAGGCTCTCGTTGCGCAACGAGGTGATTTGCACCATATCGCCGGGACGGTACCTCACCAGCGCTCCTCCGTGGAAGTTGGAGATGACAATTTCATAGTTCTCACCGGCCTCCACTTCGTCGAGCAGAACCGTCCTGGGCTGATATTCCGGGTCCAGACGCCACTTGAAATGTTCATCTTCCGGGATAAATTCCAGTAAATTGAGACTGGGAACGAAGGTCATGCTATCATAGTCCCAGGTCTGCGTGGCGATAACCCCACCCTCGGTACCGGTGTAGAGGTCCAGAGGGTATTTCCCCCAGAGCTCCTTTATCTTATCGCGGTAGACGGAGCTATCGAGGCCGCTGCTCAGGATGCCTTTCACCGACCATATGTCCTTGGGCAGCATCGACCGCCGTGCTAGCTTGCTCTTGGCCATACCTTTCGCCAGGCGCAGCAATGCCCTGGGCCGGGTGAGCAGGGGACGGATATCAACTTTATTGGTTGACTGGCTGAACTTGTTGCCCACCACCACCAGTACCATGGACAGCCCGAAAAAGAAGTCAATTCCCTCGGACAGAGCCTGGCTGAAACCGAGCTTTATCCGGTCTTCAAAGGAAAGCTCCTCGGCTTCTTCCAGCGGTGGCAGGTAATGAATCGGTGACTGCATACCGAGCATT
>JABMRL010000046.1 GCA_013202615.1 Dehalococcoidia bacterium | reverse complement strand
TTTCTTATATTCCAGCCTCAATTCGGGGATAAGCACCAGGCCCTTGAAGTTCGCCGGAATATCGGCAAAGCGGACATAATCGGGCCGGAAGCCTTTTGGAACTCTTTTGCGTGCCTGGTCGATGAACTCAGCCTCCAGCTGCGGCCGCTTATCCGCCGCCTCCGGGCCGAGCTGAATGGTAACACAGCAGCTGTCTTCATGTTCGCTTTCAACGCGCAGCCCGATTACCGCCAGCCGGAATTGCTCCTTTTTCAGGTTGAAATCTTCAACCAGCACCTTTGCTAGCTCGTCGGCAATCTGGTCATACGAATAATTAGCCCCGCCGCGAATCAGAAGCGCCGAATCCCTGGTCATCCAGTAGTAGTCCAGCTCCCCATCCGCTTCATTCTTTAAGGCAAAGACGACGTCCCGCAGGCCGGTGTACCATCCTTCCTGGAAGACAGAAGTGGTGGCGTCGGTATCACCCACGTAGTGGCTCATGATATTTGCCCCCTGGGTAACAAGGTACCCGGGTTCGCCGATATCGCAGGTACGGAAGTAATCTTTGTGGGCGGGGTCGATTGACTTGACGGCTTTGACCCGCGTGAAGGGAGAATGGTCCCGGCCGATGTAGTAGCCGACTATGCTTTCATCGTTATAAGAGTGCGACCAGCCGGCTTCAAACGCTTTTCTTAGTTCCTCCTGGGATAATGTCCTCGGCGTTGCCATCACCTGAAGGCAGGTTTCGGTGGAGCCGAAGCGGACAATGGGCAGATGGTTACTGAATTCAAGCATACGCTGGATGGTGGTTGGCCCGACAGGCGCCGAGCCTATCATCATATCCGTTTTGCTGAGCGCGTCTTTTATATCGTCCAGCGCCACCGGCAGTTCCGAGCGATTATGGAGCTCTTCCAGGAAGTCAACGTGTCGGGAGACCATGGGCGCAATGAGGAGGTCGCGTTTGCGCTGCGCCGCATCTACCAGTATCTTCCAGTAAAGGGTGGCGTAGCGTGGCAAGAGGTATATTCTGGTGCCACTGCGCCGCATACTCCAGTCCAGGAAGGCGGTCGAGTTGGTATGGTGTAGAGGATTAGCCAGGAAGATGTCCAGTTGCGTAGTTTCAGATACGTCAAAATAGTGCTCAAAGGTGAGCCTGTTGGCCAGGTAGTTCCCGTATGATAGGCTGGCACCCTTGGGTTCGCCGGTGGTGCCGGAAGTAAAGATGACCATTTTTTCGTCGTCCTGACGCAGCTCGGCGTGCCTCCAGCTACCGGCACCTTTATATGCTTCCAGTTTTTCGGCGTCAAGGACGGATTTGATACGGGCTCTGGACTTTATCTCTTCTATCCGGGGGGCAAATTCTTCGTCGAAGATTATGAATTTGGCACCCGTCATCCCGGCCTTGGTAACGATGCGTTCATCGTCATCTGCCTGCCAGTTTACGGTCACCGGAACACATCCCAAAAAGACCGACGCCAGCCTGAGTATGGCATCGTATAAGTTGTTATGGGAAAAACAGTGCAATATACGGTCGCCTTTTTCTACGCCGTTATCGGCGAGATAGGCGGCTCCAGAACAGGCCAGGTCCCAGAACTCGCCTCTGGTCAAGGCCCTTTTCTTTATCTGCTTGCCGGCAAAGGAATAGTATTCCAGGAAAGGCTGTTCCCTATCCTCAAAGGCTGCCCGGTATTCTTCCTGAGGTGAGGCATAAGGGCTCAGGGAAGTAACCGGCATGCCGGTGCTCAGGAGACGCAGCTCGTCCTTAAATATATCCATACTGTCTTTGGTCAACTAATTACTGGCCTTCGCGTTCGATGTTATCGAGTCCATCCCCAGACCGAGTGCCTTGAGGTTCAATTTAACCCTGTCCGGAGTGAAGCTGGCCTTGAGCTCTGCCGCTATATCTTCTCTGGTGAGGGGGAGTAAATTGAGCCCGATTAATCCTCCGAGGATTATGACATTGGCCACGATAGGGGCTCCCAGCTTCAGGCCGATGCCGGTGGCATCCAGGAACCAGGCTGATGCCGAGAGTTGCCTGATGGACTCCTTGAGGGCTTCATATTCCGGGTACCGGTCCTTTCCGGAGAGAACTGATACTGGAAAGAGAGGGTTGAAATTGGTTATGGTGGTTACCTTCGGGTTTCCAAACCTGACCAGCATCCTCAACGTCTCCAGGGGTTCGAGGCTGAGAATGACATGGGCTTGCCCTTCCGGGATAAGCGGGCCGAACAGCATCTTTTCTGATATCCGTACATTGCTCATTACCCCCCCGCCCCTTTGTGCCACACCCAGCGTCTCGCCTATGGCGACATGGTAGCCTTTTCTTAACAGGCAACGGCCGATAAGGCGGGAAAGCAGGATATTCCCCTGGCCGCCAACCCCGCTGATTACCACATTCAAAGGGTCATCGTGATATTTCATTTATGATGCCTCCTGCTTCACGATTGCCCCAAACGGGCAGATGTCAACGCAAACTCCGCAACCCGAACAGACCGCCTTGTTGATTATCGCTTTCTCCGTCTCAATGTCCCAGGGCAGTGCCGGACACTTGAATGATTTGGTGCAAAAACCGCAGTCCTCTCCGCGGCACTTATCGGCGTCAACCCACACGGTAAAGGGTGGCTTTTTCTCCTCTCTCATCCGTACCAGTTCGCACGTGCGACGCATTATCAGTACCTTGACCCCGTCTTCTTTTAAGAGTTGCTGTATTTTTTCGGTGGTGTCTTTTATCTCGAAGGGGTCGGTTATCACCACCCGGCATCCCAGGCTCTGGCAGAGGTTCGCCACATCTATGGCGGGAGCCGTATTTCCCATCGCATCGAACGTTGTCCCGGGGTGGGACTGGAAGCCGGTCATTGCCGTCGCCCGGTTGTCCAGCACTATCATCACCATATTTGCTTTGTTATGTATGGCGTTGAGAAGGGCGGGGATGGAAGCATGGAAAAAGGTCGAATCACCGCACACGGCCATGACGGGCTGGTCCGACCCAAACTGGCTGAGATGGCCGAAGCCGGTGGCGAGTCCAGCCCCGGAGCCCATGGCATGCAAGGCTTTCGTCAGTTTATCGCCGGCGGGAAAGACATCCAGCGTATAGCAGCCGATGTCACCGGTCAGGAAACCATCCCGGCCGTCTTTCTGCAGGGCTTTTTTGATAGACCAGAAACTTGCCCGGTGTGGACACCCCGCGCACCAGGTTACGCCGCGGTCGATAAGCAGTTTTGCCGCGACATCACCGGCTTTTTGCTTGTATTCTGCGTCTCTATCGACATATTCAGTCTCAAAAAGTGCGGCCAGCGCCTTTGATACCAGGTCTGGGCTTAACTCGCCTATCCTGGGCAGGTGGCCGGTTTCTTTGCCGTAGACTTTCAGGTCACCGGTCAGCACAGTCGACTCGAAGGCCGTCTTTTTCACGAAGGTTTCGAGAAAGGGGTCGATTTCTTCTACTACCAGAACCCGGTTCGCTTTCGAGAGATGCTTTTCCACGAATTTTACGGGAAACGGCCAGAGTGTTCCCAGTTTCAATATGCCCACCGATTTGCCCAGGCCGAGCGATTCTATTGCTTCCAGAGAGTAGCGGGTGCCGACGCCGCTGCAGACAATAATCAGTTCTGGTTTTTGCGGCCCCCGGTACCAGTTGAAGGAGGATTTCTCAAAAGTTTTCGCTACTCTGTCCAGTCTCTCGAGGACATCGCTATGGTGGAGCCTGGCCAGATAGGGGGAAATACACTGTGAAGTATCAAAGCTGGCCTTCCTTCCCGTAACGGTTATCTTGCCCAGCGTCACCGGACCGCTGGAAAGTGAAATTCGGGTGGTACTTCTTACCAGGAAGAAACCGTTGAACTCTTCGGAAAGGTCGAAGGCCCATTTTGTCATATCCCTGGCTTCTTCCGGGCTGTCCGGTTCCAGCAGGGGAATGCCTTCAGAGCTGGCGAGCCAGCGCGAGTCGGCCTCGTCACCGCTGGAATGCCCCTCGGGGTCATCGCAGACCACAGCCACCAGACCGCCCCCGTTTTTACCGAGACCCGAGTAATTCAGGTGGGACAGAAAGTCCAGAGCGACGTTTATGCCGGCCGTTTTCATTGCGGAGAATGCCCGTAATCCGGCGAAAGAAGCCGCTGCGGCTGCTTCTGTGGCTACCTTCTCGTTGGTTGACCACTCCACGTAAATCCCGGCTTCATTGGCAACCTTCGCCAGGCTCTCCACTATCTCCGAAGACGGAGTTCCCGGATAACCGGTAACGAACTGGACTCCCGCCTCCAGGGCTCCTCTGGCAATTGCTTCGTTGCCCATCAGCAGTTCCCGGACGCCGGGCGCTTCTTGAGCCAGACTTGACATTATGGTACCTCCCTTACTGTTCTGTAGGCCACTCGATTCTCAGTGTACTGCCTCAAACCCGGACCAGTTCTGAGGCAGGGTGGGCGGGGCAGGGCAAATATTGTAAGCTTTTTGCTTCTTCGCAATCAACCGTTGTCACCGAGGTCTCTCAGCTTCCCGGCGGCAGCTTCCACTGCCTCCATGGTGATTAGGTCA
>JABMRL010000270.1 GCA_013202615.1 Dehalococcoidia bacterium | reverse complement strand
GCGTGAAAGGTCGGTCGGCCGGCCGCTGACCGGCGTGTAATCGAGCTTGAAATCACCGCTGTGCACCACGACGCCAACCGGGGTGTTAATAATCAGGCCGGCGGCGTCAGGAATACTGTGGCAGACCGGAAATAACTCTACCTTGAATGCTCCCAGCGTAATCGGTTCGCCGGGGGCTACCACTTTTAGTTTGGCATCAGACAGCGCTTTGCGTTCCTTGAGTTTAACGCGTATCAGGCCATGGGTCAGGCGGCTGGCATAAACCGGGACATCAAGCTGGGGTAGAACGTAGGGCAGCGCGCCAATATGGTCCTCGTGACCGTGTGTAACGACAATGCCTAGTATTTTTTTCTTTTCATCCAGAAGGTAATTGATATCAGGAATCACCAGGTCAATGCCAAGCATTTCCTCCCCTGGAAACATGAGCCCGGCATCAACGATTAATATCTCGTTCTCATATTCCAGCAGGAGCATATTCTTGCCGATTTCACTGAGACCACCGAGGGGAATGAGCTTTAACTTCGATCCGGCCATC
This sequence comes from Dehalococcoidia bacterium, assembly GCA_013202615.1. Lineage (GTDB taxonomy): Bacteria > Chloroflexota > Dehalococcoidia > Dehalococcoidales > RBG-16-60-22 > E44-bin89. The sequence goes on along the minus strand of JABMRL010000270.1, from coordinate 1,630 downwards.
TTTCCAGTCCTAAAACATGCTCGACTGCTGGGGGCTGGGTTCAGCATCGGGAACATTTTTCGCCTCAGCAAGAACCGCAGGTATCTTTTTCATATCGGCTTCTATCGCCTGCCGCAGACTCTGCTGGTGGAGAGCCGCCGCCGGATGATACATCGCGAAACATATAATATCACCCTGCCTGACCGCAGTCCCGTGTATTTTGCCTATGCTTTTACCCGGGAAAAACCGGGCCATTGAATAACGGCCCAGAGTCACTATCATTCTGGGCTTGATGATGTCTATCTGGTAGTCGAGCCATTTCTGGCAATTCTGAATTTCAGTCGGCAGTGGGTCACGGTTACTCGGCGGACGGCACTTCATAACGTTAGCGATAAAGACCTGCCGCCGTGTCAGGCTGATTGATGCCAGCAACTGGTCCAGGTAGTGCCCTGCTGGCCCGACAAAAGGTCGCCCCTGCTGGTCTTCATGCCAGCCCGGAGCCTCACCGATAAACATGATTTCAGCATCCTCTGGCCCCTCCCCAGGTACGGTATTCGTCCGATTTTTCGCTATCTCGCATAGCAAGCAGCGAGCAATTTCCTGATTAAGTTCGCTCAGCGTAGACATATTACTCAGGGATTCAACCACGCCTAATAAATCAGCCTTCTGGCTTCTGTGCTTATGATAGCATTACCTATATGTCAAGTCAATTTGAGAGGTGGCTGCAGAAATAAAAAGAGGGGCGCGTGCCCCTCCAGTAGTTGCATTTTCAGCGAAACGTTTATTATTTTACCTGCGGCAGGCCTATTTCCTCCCAGTGCTCCATCCCGCCAAGCATGTTGTAGACTTCTGTGAAGCCGAGGCCGACCATTGCATCCAGAACCTGGCCGCTCACATCATCGTCATGGCTGTAGATAAGATAAACCCCTTCACGGTCCAGTTCATCCAGTGCTTCAGAAAAATCTGAGGAACTGTAATCCAGATTGGTTGCCTCATCTATATGGCCGCTGGCGTACTCCTCAGTGGAACGGAGGTCGATAATGGTGAAATTATCGCTGCCCCGGTTGTCCTCCATCAGGGCGAATGCTTCCTCAAGCGAAATATCTTCGATTACCTGCCCGGGGCTTTCTGGTCCTCCCCCCTTAGCACAGGCGCCTGACAGCACCAGCGCGGTAATCAATAAGCCCAGTGCTGCCCGCATACACAGTTTCTTTGTTGAAATTAACCTCACAATATATTACGCGCTTACCCTGGGCAATACCTCTTTCAGGGCTGAGATTATCTCTTTTATATCTTCTTCTGTTATCAGTCCCAGATGTCCGATACGGAATATTTTACCCTGCAGGCTTTGCTGACCGCCGGCAAGCACTATCTGATATTCCTCACGCAGTATTTTAAGCATCTCCTTTACATTCATGCCGTCCCTGACGGACACGGCGGTAACCGTGTTGGACGCATATTTCTCATCGGGAAAGAGAGACATCCCCAGTGATTTCACCCCTTCCCGAGCCGCATTACCCACCCTGGCATGGCGAGCAAAGATATTTGACAGACCTTCCTTCAGCATCATGTCCAGCGCCACCGAAAGCCCGAACACAATTGATACCGCCGGGGTCCATGGCGTCTGTCCTATTTCCAGGTACTTTTTTGC
>JABMRL010000269.1 GCA_013202615.1 Dehalococcoidia bacterium | reverse complement strand
GCGGCGATGGTGGTGATAGCCAGGTAAAAGCCTTTGACCCGCACCGATGGCAGGCCGAAGATAAGCCCGATGATTCCAGCCATAAGTCCGGCGCAGAGCAGTCCCACCAGAAAGGGCAGGTCGAATCTATTGGTCAAGACGGCTGACGTGTAGGCACCCACGGCGATAAAGCCAGCGTGGCCGATGGACAGCTGCCCGCAGTAGCCGACCAGCAGGTTCAGGCCGGTGGCGGCGATAAGCGTGATGCCGATGAGGTTGGCCACGCCAAGCCAGTAATTACCCAGGTAAAGCGGAGAAGTGAACAGGAGCGCCAGGAAGCCAATGAGTAGCGCCCAGTGCGTCTTGGTGCGCAGGATGGCCATGTCCTGTGCGTAGGTATAATTTCGTATGCCGCTCGGTAGACTCATATACTATATCCCCTGATTGCACAACCTTTTCGAGGTGTATTTTCTCATGCAGCTTAATAAACTCATCTAAATAGCTTAAATCCTCTCAATGCGCACTTCTCCAAACAGCCCGTAGGGCTTGATTATCATGACAATAATGATGATGACAAACGGTATAATATCCTTCACCCCGGCCCACAGGTATGGAGTGAGGTAGCCACCGCCAAGGCTCTCGCAGAGACCGATAATCGGGCCGGCAATGATGGCGCCGAGGAAAGAGTCAAGACCGCCCAGTATCACCACTGAGAATGCCTTGAGGCCGGTCTCCACCAGTCCGTGGGTAACGCCGCCGATGCTGGAAATCAGTATGCCGCCAATGGCGGCCACCACGCAGGCGAACATCCATGACCTGGAGAAAACGGTGGTCACCGGTATGCCGCAGGCCTGGACTGCCATCTGGTCGTCGGCGGTAGCCCTCATGGCGACGCCCATCTTATGGTAGCGGAAGAACAGGGTCAGGAGAACGAACACCACCAGGCAGATACCGACCACCCAGACATATTCCTGGGAAACCACCGCCGTGCCGATGTGGATGACCTCTCTGGGGAACAGGCGGGGCAGCGCAGCGACGCTCCAGGGCCAGATGAAGGTAACCACGCCCTCGATGAAGTAACCTATGCCCAGCGTCACCGTGATGAGCGCCAGAATCGGCTGGGCAATGAGAGGACGCAGCGCGAGGCGCTCAATGGTCCAGCCCAGACCCAGGGCGAACAGGATGACCAGCGGGAATGACAGCCAGAGTGGGAACTGGGCCTGCACCAGCATAGCGTAGGTGAACCAGGAGGATATGAGCACAATCTGTCCCAGGGCGAGGTTGGCCACGCTGCTTGACTTCCAGATGAGAGCGAAGCCAAGGGCGATGAGCGCGTAGACCATGCCCACAGCAAGGCCGGTGATGATATACTGCAAAAGCTCAGTCATTTGACATAATGCCTCTCTAAGATATATCTCTTACCTTGATACTAGTGCTTACAGAGCCTTTCCGTCCATCCCGGTAGGTTACCGGGGCCTGTATATCTATCTCATTATCGTCGCTATACATTGATTCAATAAGGTCTTTATATCTCTCTTCCATGAATTCACGTCTGATTTTCCGGGTACGGGTCAGCTCCGCCTCGTCGGCGTCAAACTCCTTGTGCATGAGGACGAACCTCTGCACCCTTGCCGGCTCCGGCAGGTAACCGTTTACCCTGAGCATGTCTTTGCGGACGAGGTCGGCCACCTCCTCTTTCTGCGAGAGGTCAACGAAGGTGGTATAGGGGAGGTGATTCCGCTCGGCCCATTTGCCGACCATGCCGAAATCGATATTGATTATGGCGGAGACAAAATCCTTGTCCTTGCCGCCGATTACCATGGCGTCCTTGATGTAGGGGCTGAACCTCAGCCTGCCCTCGACGTACTGCGGTGCATACTTGATGCCGGAGCGCAACTGTCCGAGATGGTCCATACGGTCGATGAACAGCAGGTGGCCGTCATCGTCGATGTTGACCGCGTCGCCGGTGCGGCACCAGCCGTCAACCAGCGTTTCCGCGGTTTTCTTATCATCCTGGTGATAGCCATTGAACAGGCAATTGCTCCTGACCAGAAGCTCGCCCCCATCGGTTATGCGTACTTCCGTGCCGATGGCCGGGCGCCCGACGCTTTCGAATTTGATTTCACCTTTGCCATGCGATGATATAAGGCCGGCCTCGGTGCTGCCGTAGTTCTGGCGAAGCTCAATGCCAATGGCGTGGATAAGACGGAAGGTGTCCAGGCTGAGCACCGAGCTGCCGGTTACGGCAAACCTGACATTGCTCAGGCCGAGCCGGTCTTTCAGGGGGCGGAAAAGCAGGAAATAGGCAATGCCGTAAAGCAGGCGCCAGAACAGGTTTGGCTTTTTATTGGCAAAGTTGAAATCAGCCATTTTATAGCCCACGGGCATGAACAGGTTATAGATGAAG
>JABMRL010000268.1 GCA_013202615.1 Dehalococcoidia bacterium | reverse complement strand
GTTACTTTGGCATGACCATCAGCGAAGTGAGCGGCCGGGGGCGGCAAAAGGGTATTTCCTTGCAATGGCGAGTTGGCGAATACCGGGTGGATTTCCTGCCCAAGATCAAGATTGAAATTGTTGTTCTCGACGGAGATGTGGCGAAAACGGTGAACGCTATCAGCAGAAACGCCCGAACCGGTGAGATGGGAGACGGTAAGATATTTATCCTGCCGGTGGAAAACGCGGTGCGTGTCAGAACCGGTGAGGACGGCGAAAACGCAATCTAAAAATAAACAGGGGAAACGGAGGTAAAAATGGCAGACAGAAGTAGAGAAGAAGGCAAAGAATATGTCCTCAAGATGGCAAAGGAACACGATGTTAAGTTCATCAGGTTGTGGTTCACCGATATTCTGGGGTTTTTAAAAAGCTTTGCCATCACCGTGGAAGAGCTGGAGGGCGCCCTTGAGGAAGGCATGGGCTTTGATGGCTCCTCAATTGAAGGCTTCGCCCGAATCGATGAAAGCGATATGGTGGCGCTGCCCGACCCCGACACTTTCAAGATACTTCCCTGGAGGCCCCGGGAGCACCGTGCCGTGGCGCGAATGTTTTGTGATATTTTAAAGCCTGGTGGTGAGCCTTTCGATGGCGACCCGAGGTATGTCCTGAAGCGAAACCTTAAGCGGGCGGCTGATTTAGGTTACACCTATTACGTGGGACCAGAGCTGGAGTACTTCTATTTCAGAGACTCACAGGGAACCGAGCCTCTGGACCAGGGGGGTTACTTCGACCTGACGCCGCGAGATGCCGCCACCGACATGAGAAAGGACACCGTCCTTACCCTTGAAGAAATGGGTATCGGTGTTGAGTACTCCCACCATGAGGTTGCCGCCAGTCAGCACGAAATTGACATGAGGTATACTGACGCCCTGACCATGGCGGACAACGTGATGACCTACCGCCTGGTGGTCAAAGAAGTCGCCCTGAAGTACGGGGTTTATGCCACCTTTATGCCCAAACCAGTCTTTGGCATCAATGGCAGCGGGATGCACGTGCACCAATCGCTATTCAAAGGCGATAGGAATGCCTTCTTTGACCCGAAAGATGAGTATCACCTCTCCAAGATAAGCAAGTACTATATCGCCGGCCTGCTGAAGCACGCGCCGGAAATTACGTCGATTGCCAACCAGTGGGTCAATTCCTACAAACGACTGGTTCCCGGCTATGAGGCGCCGGTATATCTTTCCTGGGCAAGGCGCAACCGCTCCGACCTAATCCGGGTCCCTGAGTATCGCCCGGGTAGAGAAAAAGCAACCCGAATTGAATTCCGTTCTCCTGACCCGGCCTGCAATCCCTACCTTACTTTCAGTGCCATGCTGGCGGCGGGGCTGGAGGGGATTGAAAAAGAATACGAGGTTCCCGCGCCAATAGAAGAAAATGTTTATGAAATGCCTGAAGAAGAGAGGCAACGCAGAGGGATCGCAACTTTACCGGACAGCCTGCTTGAAGCCGTCCTGGTGACGGAGAAAAGCGAACTGATGCGCAAAGCTCTCGGCGACCATGTTTTTTCAGCTTTCATCAAAAACAAGAAGATAGAGTGGGACCGGTACCGGACTCAGGTAACTGAATACGAACTTAACAGATACTTACCTATTTTATGAGCCAGCGTACCCGGTTACGCCTGGAGGAACTGGAATGCGTCAGCTTCGGATTGGCATGGCTCAGATAAATACCATCATGGGCGATTTTCCGGGCAATAAAGAGAAAATATTAAAGACCATTGAGGATGCTAGGGCTCTGGGAATAGATCTCCTGACGTTCCCAGAGCTCGCCATCTGTGGCTACCCACCGGAAGACTTGCTCTTCAAGCCTCAGTTCATCTCGGAGAACCTCAAAGTGCTGAACGAGGTCGTACGCAATTCTACGGGGATAACCGTTGTGGTTGGCTTTGTTGACGCCAAAGAGGATATTTACAATGCCGCCGCCGTTATCCATGATGGCAGGCTAATAGATATTTACCACAAAATACACCTGCCCAACTACGGAGTATTTGATGAGAACCGCTACTTCCAGGCCGGGAAAAGAGTCCCTGTCTACAGAATCGCTGATATCGGCATCGGCATCAATATCTGCGAGGACATCTGGAGCGAAGCTGGCCCAGCAACGGCACAGGCTTGCTCCGGAGCTGAAGTCATCATCAATATTAGCGCCTCGCCCTATCACGCCGGCAAGGGTGATGAGAGGTTGAGAATGCTCAGTACGCGCGCCGCGGACAACGTGGTCATCATCGCCTATAATAATCTGGTTGGCGGACAGGATGAGCTGGTATTTGATGGCAACAGCATGATACTTGATGAAAAAGGGGAACTCATCGCCCGTGGCGAACAGTTTGAAGAAGACCTGGTCATGGCCGACCTGGATATTGAGTCCGTCTTCCAGGCCCGCCTGCATGACCCGCGCTGGAGCAGAGCGTCACTTTTTCTTAACGCCGAACAGTGCCAGGGTGCTAAGGTAGTCATAGCAGACAAGGCACTCAATCCCGACAAGCCGCCATTGCCGCAGAGGCAAGTGAAACAGCAAGATATCCCCG
>JABMRL010000267.1 GCA_013202615.1 Dehalococcoidia bacterium | reverse complement strand
CTGTCAAGCTCCTCGGCAATGCCGGCGCCGGCATCCTGCCCGCTCTGCATATTATCGATAATCAGGGCTACCTCGCCCTCTCTTCCCTTGTCCACCAGTTCTTTGACCACCTGCGGTGTCAGTGAGTCGGGTCGGCCGAAGGTGGCGACAACATTGAACCCGGCCCACTTTACAAACCCGGCCTGCATCTCGGCACACATCACATTGATTTCAGAAACGTTCACCTCGGCAAGCTTGGCGGCCATTTCCGCCCCCTTGGCATTCACCGAAGCCTTGAAACTCTCCGCATTCTTCTGAAAATAGGCACTGTTTTCCGCGTCGGCCTGGCTGATAATGCCGGCGATTAAATCTATTGCCTGCGATTGTGTTTGCGGCGTCATCCAGTTGCCCTCCACGTCAACCTTGAAAACGCTCAGGTCAGGGTTATCGGCGGAGGCAATCAGGTCATCGGTAAATTTTTCCCCCTGCCAGCCATGCATGAGAAAGATTTCGGCCTCGGCCAGTTTCTGGATGTCACCCGGCTTAACGTCAAAATGCCCCGGGCACTGCGCCGGTGGAATCACATTGACCACGTCCACTTTGTCACCTCCCACCCGCTCCACAATCTGCGCCAGCAGCGAGGTGCTGGTTACCACCCGGAGACCAGAAGCGCTTTCCGGTGCACACCCCACCGATACTAGATTAGCCGCCAGAATTAGCACCAGAACGAGCAATGATAACCAGCCACTTTTTCTATTCATCTTTCACCTCCATTCCTGAATTATAAATCATTGGCTTTTATATGCATCTGCAATTAATTGCATTAACTGGTTAAATTTTTTTAGCGTTTGCAATCAGCACAGGTGCCGAATAAGGCCAGATGGCGTATATCGGGGGTAAAATTATAATCCCTTTTCAGCACCTGTTTCAGGTTATCCGTTACTGACTCGTCAAGGTCAATTACCCGACCGCACTCCTGGCAGACCAGATGATGGTGATGGCCCTTATCCGCCGGATGATATCGGACCCGCCCCCCACCGAGGTCGGTCTCGGTTACCAGCCCAAGCCGGTGCAGCAGTTCCAGTGTCCGGTATACGGTGGATATATTAAGGTGAGGATATTCCATTATCACCTGGGCGTATATTTCCTCGGCGCTGATGTGGTGCTCGCTGTTTTCAATGGCGTCCAGGACCATCATCCGTTGCGGCGTCAAGCGGTAGCCCTGTTCGCTCAGTTTGTTTATAATATCGCTTGTCTTTTTCATATGAAATAAAATCGCAATTTAATGACCGACAGAAAAAGTTTAGCAAAAAAGCGGGGTGATTGCAAGGCTTTGCAATTAAAATTATTTGCGATTGCTACTAGTCTTGCGTTTTTCCGCCGCTATCCAGCATGACAGTAACCGGGCCGTCATTATGGATTTCAACCTGCATGTACGTCTGAAACCGCCCGGTTGCCACCTTAAGGCCGGTAGCTTTTGCCTGTTCTACGAAGCAGCCAAACAGCTCATCGGCCAGTTCCGGCGGTGCCGCATCAATGAAGCTGGGTCGTCTCCCTTTCCTGGTATCAGCGAGGAGGGTGAACTGGCTGACAATCAGCAGTTCGGCATGGACCTCAAGCGCCGACAGGTTGAACTTGCCCTCGCTATCGGCAAAGATGCGCAGGTTGGCGACCTTTTGTACCAGATATTCCGCATCCCTTGCGGTATCGCCATTGGCGACGCCGAGAAATACTACGAGCCCCCGCCCTATCTCGCCCACTACATCATTGCCTACGGCGACGGAGGCTCTCGTAACACGCTGCAGGAGTGCTTTCACAAAGCTACTTCTCCTTTTCTTTACCTGATGCCTCTGTTTTACTCTTCTCCGGTTCCTTGTGTCCTTCTGTTTTACTCTTCTCTGGTTCCTTGTGTCCTTCTGTTTTACTCTTCTCCGGTTCCTTATGTCCTTCTGGATTACTGTGTTTACGGCTATCGGTAACATAAAAACCGCTGCCCTTGAAGATGACCGGAGTGGAATGTATCACACGGCTAGCCTTTCCCTGGCACTGCGGGCACATCGTTATCGGTTCCTCATCGAAGCTCTGCTTCCTCTCGAAATGAAACTGGCATTTGCCACACTCATATTCGTAAATGGGCACGCTTCACCTCACGCCTTTTTACTTTACATTTTACCGCATCAGCTTCAGTAGAAGCAAATAACGGATTTCGAAAAATGAATGGGATTCCCCTAGACTTACGGTTTAAAAAGAGTTAAAATTTAATTAATGAAATGATGATGGAAGTATTAATATGAATCCAAGAGCTCGGGGCTTGGCAATATGAATCGAAGCGCTGCGCCAGATTAGGCCAGTGCTTTTTAATTAAGGAGGGAAGGCATATGCAGTCCAGCTTGATCGGGAAGATTGAAAAGGCAAACCGATACGCTCAGGAAACCGACCGCGTAGCGTTCACCGAACTTGCCGTTAAGTTCCGCGGCGAGAATGACAACTACAACACCGGCTATAAAGACGGCCAGTGGCACTGCTCCTGCCCTTTCTTCTCCATATGGGGCTTCTGCAGCCATACCATGGCGCTGCAGAAAATCCTGGGCGACATGCTTCCCGCTGAAGCTCAGACACCGCATCACGAAATCGCCCGATAGTTCCTTCAGGCTGGCATGCGGCTCGGTTGACTGCCCGTTGCCAGCTATAACCTGCGGAGGGTCGGAGTGACGTTTATTGAAAAGCTAACCGAATCAATGAGAAAGAATAGCAGCCTCCTGTGCGTCGGGCTTGACCCTGACCAGGAGAGGATGCCGGAAAACGTCAGCGTTGCCGAATTTAACCGGGCTATCATTGAAGCCACCTCCGACCTGGCCTGTGCCTACAAGCTGAATTTCGCCTTCTACGAAGCGCTGGGCGACGACGGAATGAGCATCCTGAAACAGACGAGAAACTTCATTCCGGACAATATACCGGTTATCGGTGATGCCAAACGGGGTGATATCGGCAACACGGCGCAAGCCTATGCCCGCGCCATTTTCAACCACTTTGGATTTGATGCCGCCACGGTAAATCCATACCTCGGCTATGATTCCATAGAGCCATTCCTGCAGTATCAGGAGCGTGGTGTTTTCATTCTCTGCCGCACCTCGAATGCCAGCGCCGTCGATTTCCAGGCGCTCACTACCGAAAGCGGAGACAATGAGCGCCTGCCTTTATTTGCGGTTGTTGCCCGCAGGGCAGGTGAATGGAACGTTCACGGAAACATCGGGCTGGTGGTGGGGGCAACCTACCCCGATGAACTGAAAGCCATCCGCGAGCAGCACCCCGATATGCCCCTCCTGATTCCCGGCATCGGTGCCCAGGGGGGAGACCTGGCACTGACCGTCCGCTACGGCGTTGACCGCCATGGTGAGAAGGCGATTATCAACTCCTCAAGGCAAATCCTTTATGCCTCGAAGGGAAAAGATTTTGCTGAAGCGGCGCGCCAGGCTGCCGTCGAGCTGAAAGAACAAATCAACCGCCACGTCAAAGAAACTAGCTCATGATTTTGCTTCTCGCCCGGAGCCAGAGCCATGGACATAAAAATCGGCGATACCGTCCGTTTGAAGAAAAAACACCCCTGCGGCAGCTATGATTGGCAGGTAGTCCGGGTTGGCGCCGACATCGGAATAAAATGCTCACAATGCCAGCACCGCGTGCTGCTGCCGAGAAGCGTCTTTGAGCGCCGGGTAAAAGCCATTATCTCCAGAGAAGAACCCCTGTCCAGAAAAACGGCCAGCGAACGTATAAAGGAACTCGAAGCCAGGCTGGCCGACTTACTGGCCCGCTGGCCAGCCCATTCGGTGTCACTGCACCTGTGGCAGCAGCGCGAGGAACTTGAGGAAGAACTGGAGAACTTAAAAAAGGAGACGGAAAAATCCTGAGATGCCGAATAAGATGGCCCTGGTGGTCTTTGACAAGTGCCAGCCGGAAAAGTGCCAGCATGGTAACTGTATGGCTCTGTCCGCCTGCCCGCACAAGCTGATTAAACAGGAATCCCCCTATCACAAACCCATGTTCCACCCATCGACCTG